>JAZQPG010000161.1:0-6013 GCA_045628365.1 Sodaliphilus sp.
ATCGCAATTAAAGAACCGCCGTATGCCGAACGGCACGTACGGTGGTGTGGGAGGTCGGTAGATGTGAAAGTAGGAGGCAAATGCCTTTTATGATTAGCATTTACCTCCTACCCGATTAAACCCAGAAAGTGCATTAGGGCATGTATAGGATTTTAGATTATCATTGTGTCAGGATTTGCGCTATATTGAACGAACATAGGGGCTCCCATATGAGCGAAAGATAGTGCAAATCATGCCTATGAGAAGCAAAATACTGGCAATTGCTCCTAATGCATCAGGCGCAATGGGGAGCAGGAACTGATGACGGGGGTTACTTCTCCTGCTTGTCGAGGGCAGCCTTGAGGGCAGCCATCACGCGCTTGTACTCGGTGGGAGTGATGTCCACCTTGTCATATACGCGTTCGCGCGGGTGGCGCTTCTTGTAGGCTTTGCGTATCATCTCGTGGGTCACGATGTTCTCCAGCGGAATGTTATATTTAGCGATGAGAGGCAGCATGTACTCCACGGCGCTGTTGATCTGGTCCTCGGTGAGGGGTTTCTCCAGGGTGTTGCCCTGCAGCTCGATGCCCACGGTGAAGTTGTTGCAGCCTTCGCGTCCGGCGAGATAAGACTTGCCGGCATGGTAGGTCACCTGGTCGGGGCGGCACATGATGTAGCGTGTACCGTCGGTGTCGATGACCACGTGTGTTCCCACTCCGCGTTCACCCTTGGTGAGCACAAAGAGAGAGCGCTCCACGGTGGGTTCGGCGGTGTGGTGCAGGATGATGCCCTTCACCTCGTTCACCTTCACGGGGTCAACATTGGGGGTGGGGTAGGATTTCTCCTGATACTGTTGCTGCTTGGCAGCAGGTTGGTTCTCGCCCGAACTGCAGGTGTTGACGGCCATGCAGTAGAGTCCTGCGCTGGCTGCCAGCACGGCAGCTGTGAATAGAATTCTCTTCATTAAATTCATCTTTGATTTCTTTTTATGTTTACGTTTGTGTTTTCTGTTCATCAGTAGTCAGTTGTATATTAATAGTGTATTGTTGGGTGCTAAACCGAGAGTACCTCGCCGGCGGTTACATACCACACGTAGCCTTCCACGCTGGCACCGGTGGCCTCGTGTAGGGTCTTCATGTATTGTTTCACCTGGCGTGAGTGCTTGTTGTCGTGACGGTCGCCGAACTTGTAGTCCACGATGATGTAGCTGCCGTCGGCGCGCTTGACGATGCGGTCGGGCCGCTTGAACTCGCGCGAGCCGTCATCGTTGACAACGAGCAGGGGGCGCTCGTTGAGCACGGTGTTGCCTTTGTCAAACCACTGTGCCACCTGCGGGTCGCTGTCGATGGCCTGCAGCATGGAGCTGATGTGCTCGCGGTTCCACTCGCGGCCTGCGATGATGATGCCGCGTCGCTCGCCCCAGCTGAGTGCCGCGTCCAGGTCGTCGCGGTCGTTGATGCGGCTGAGCAGGGCATGCAGTCGTTTTCCCACCTCGCGCATCGAGTTGACATCGTCGGGCAGCAGCACATGAACCTGATGCTTGCTCACTGCATACTGCGGCATGTTGCTGGGATCGTCATCCGGAGTTATGGCAGTTGCCTGGTTGTTCTCCCCGGCATGAATCTTGTCTGTATCGACATATGGCTCGCCCATCTGGTACCATCCGTCTTTACCGTCAACGGCAATGAATTTGTCTTTCATCTTGTCGACGACGTGCATCATCAGGTGGTTGATGTTGTCGCTGGTTGACACTTTCTCCAGCGGAATGGGTCTATTATTCTGCCTTGGCCATCCGCCCACGCTGAACACGTGCAGTTCCTTGCGCGGCCTGGTGAAGGCCACGTAGGTCTTGTTGATGTTATCGATTAAGGTGTCGGCTACAAACTTGTCGACCGTGTCCTTGAACATAGAGTACGTCGTCATGCACTGGGCGTGTGTCAACGGCATGGCGATGACGGGGGGGATGTCGCCTTTGTCGATCTTGACCCCGGCTTGTTCAATCATGCCGATTCCGCCGCCGTTGATCCAGTCTTCCTTAGTGAACCAGTACTCGGTGTCCTTGCTGCCGTTGAGTTTCCACGAAGCGCAGGGGATCACGACACACTCGGCCTCGAGCCCCTTGGAGGCATGAATTGTCATCACGTTGATGGCATCCACGCCGTCGGCCGCGGGCACGTTGATTTTGTCGCTGTTGTCGTCCCAGAAGTGCAGGAACTCCCTGATAGTGCCTCCGTTGCGCTTGCTCGACCATGCGAGCACGAGGTTTTGCAGCGCGTGCAGGAAGATATTCTCGTCGCCATTGTTGCTGTTGCTTGCCAGGTGGTTGGCTATGAGGTGCTCCACGATGCCTGCCAGCGACATCACCTGGGTGTCGCTTGCCGGTAGCAGGGCGTTGAGCAGGTCGGCATAGTTGTCCATCTGCTCGTGGGCCGACTTGCCGGCCTGGCTGTCGGTGTCGCTGAAGCATTGCTTGAGGATATCGCCTACCTCGCAGGGGTTGTCAAACTCCCGGTTGCCCACTGCCGCGACAAACTTGCCCAGTGCGACAAACTGGCGTTGGGCCTTGAGGCGCTTGCGGTTGGCCGCCTGCCTGATGGAGTCGTTACGGTTGCCTGTGTCGTCGCTCTCGTCCTCATGGTGCATGACATAGCTGGTGAGGTCAATGAACCGCAGCATGCCTATGATGCGGCGCACGGCGGTGCTGCGTGCCAGTGCCATCATCTCGGCACTCACAACGGGAATCACTTGGTTAGACTCTCCCTCAGCGAGTTTGCCGCCACGCACTCTCTTGTTGTGGTCGAGGATGGCCTCTACGATTTCCTGTCCGTCCTTGTGGGCGTTTACCAGGACAAGGATCTCGTTCCATGCAAATCGCTCGTGCAGTTGTGTAAAGTACTTCACCATCATGGGGGTCACGTCGTTGCGGTCCTTCAGCTCGTTGCCGTCAAAGTCCTTGAACAACACCCTCACCATGCCGGCGGGTTTCTTGTCGCGATTTGGTGATACATGCTGGGCATAGTCGTCGCGCTTGCCCTCGGGCTTATAGGTCTTGATCACCAGTTCGTTACATGTGTCACTCACGCTGGCCGGTGTCAGCTCGAGCATGTGGTCGATGAATTCGTTGTTAAACTCGATGATGTTGCGCTGGCTGCGCCAGTTGGTGTCCAGCGTCTGGGACTGGTGCCCGGTGAATTTGATGTTCACCTGCTCGCGGAAGAGCGACGGGTCGGCGTTGCGGAACCTGTAGATGGCCTGCTTGGCATCGCCGATGATGAGGTTGAAGTTGTCGGTGGCGTGCGAGATACTCTCGTCCAGCAGCGGCAGGAAGTTTTCATATTGCTTGCGGCTGGTGTCCTGGAACTCGTCGAGCATGTAATGGTTGATCCAGGTGCCCATGCGCTCATAGATGAACGGCGCGTCGGGAGCGCTTTTCACCACTCGGTCAATGAGATCGTTGGTGTCGGCAATGAGCACGGTGTTGCTTTCCTGGCAGTACTCCTCCAGTTTCTTGTGGATCTCGCCCAGCAGTCCCAGGAAACTGAGTTTGCGGGCTGTCTCGTTGAGCGCGGTCATGAACTCCAGGTTGCGGCACACGTTGCCCACCAGCTGTGAGATATTACTCAGCAACTCCTCGGTCACGGGTGCGTTCTTTTTAAACTGCTGGGCTAGGTTGTCGCACATTGGGCGCGTCTTGTCGAGGTTGTCTTCGGATATTGTTGTCTTGCCTGAGAGCAAATTGGCCAGTTTCCCATTGCCGCGGAGTGTGCTCTCGTCGACCGATGCCAGGGCAAATGCCTGGTGCAGGTCGTTGAGCAGCGTGGAGTTAAGCGAGTTGAATGTCTCCTCGTAGGCCTTGGCAGCGTCAATCAGGGCTTTCTTGAAGGCGTTGATGCGCCCCAGGTAGGTGTTGCCATCACTGTCGCTCAGGTACTTCTTGATGTCGTCCATGTGCTCGCGGAAGAACTCGTCGTTGATCTTGCGGGCCTTTTTTGACAACGAGTCGTTGCGCGACGAGTTGGCAAAGAGGTCGGTCCATCCCTTGTTGTTGGCGGTGTTTTGCTTCAGGTGTTCCTTGACCCACTCCTCGGCTGGGGTGAGGTCCTCGTTCGAGCGTACCGCGTCACGTCCCAGTGACAACAGGAAGTTGTGGGTAGCGGCCGCGACGGCATAGTTGCCGTTGATTTCCAGCTCATAGCCGCCGTCGCGGTCAAGCTCGCGCGCAAAGCTGCGCAGCACTTGCTGGAAAAACGAGTCGATGGTCTTGACCCTGAACGACGAGTAGTCAAAGAGGATGGCGGCCAGCGCCTGTGCCGCGGCTTGCTGCAGCAGGTCGATGTCCTGTGGCACGCACCTCGTCTTGAACGTGTCATAGTGGTCGCTCTCCAGCGGGTTGCTGCTGAGCACATACAGTTCCTTGATGATGCGTTCCTTCATCTCGTTGGTGGCCTTGTTGGTGAACGTGATGGCCAGGATGTGCTGGTGGTAGTTGGGCTGCACGCCTTGCCGCTTGGGGTCCCAGCGCAGCTCGAGCAACGGCTTGCCGTTCTTGTCCATGGTTGTGCTGGGCTTGAACAGCAGTTGTTCTATGTAGCTCTGGGCCAGCATGAAGGTCTTTCCCGACCCTGCGCTGGCCTTGATGATTTTCATTCCCGTAGGGGTAGGGGTGTTGTTAATGTTCATGGGTATTTTGCTTGATTATGTTGAGGGGTTGTCACGTTTATATGATGCGGGCCTTGAAGCCACGCTGCTTGAGGTAAGAGAGCGCCTTGTCGCGGGCGTCGCCCTGGATGAGGATCTCGCCGCCGCGGGCCGACCCTCCAACGCCGCAGTGGCGCTTCAGGTCACCGGCCAGCTCCTTGAGCTGTTCGTCGTCGATGGTGAGGTTGCACAGGATGGTAGCCTTCTTGCCGCCGCGCCCTTTCTTCTCGAGCACGATGTCGATCATCGTCTTGCCCTGCTGGGCCAGTGCGTCGGCAGCCTCGGGCTGTGCGTCGGCCTGTGTGGCGTCATCCCCGCCGGCAGGCAGGTCAAATGCTGCTCCCAGTTTGTCTTTCCAGTCTTGTAAATCCATATTGAAAAATTTAAGATTACAAATATACACTTTTTTCCCGTAACATGCCACACCTCCACTCATAAAAAATGTTACAGTCCTCAGCCCGGCACGTTCGTGCCCGGTAGATGTCCAAGCGGTTGTTGAAAAAAATAATGAAGATTTTTGCGGTAATATGGTGCTTATTTGAAAAAATAGCACTAATTTTGTCGCCAAGATAAATTTTTTCTATTTACTAATTTAAATTTTTACACAATGGCATACGTAATTAATGACAACTGTGTAGCATGCGGTACTTGCGCATCTGTTTGCCCCACTGGCGCTATCAGCGAGGGTGACATCTATTCAATTGATGCCGATACTTGCATCGACTGCGGTACTTGTGCTGAGTCTTGCCCCAACGAGGCAATCGTTCCCGGTGAGTAAGCATTAAGCTCCACAACGCAAGAAACAAGTCGCAAAGCCTTGCCCCCGCGGGGGTAGGGAATTGCGGCTTTTTCTCTTCTAGGCCCCATCACTGCCATCCAAGTGATAAAAATAAATTGACCGACACACAATAAAATGCCGCTCAGCGAGTTTATTTATAAAATAGCATTATAAAACATTCATCAAGATGAAGATTATTTCTAAGATTGCAATAATGGCCGCGATGGCCGCCACCACCTCGCTGTGTGCCGTGGCCGATGACATCAAGACCGAGGACTTCAACCCCATCAACACGGGTGTGACCTCGCTGTCGATTACCCCCGATGCACGCGGCGCGTCAATGGGTGACCTGGGTGCGGCTACCGACCCCGACGTCAACTCGCAGTTCTGGAACCCGTCAAAGTATGCCTTCAGTTACAGCAACGCCGGCGTGGGTCTCTCATACACCCCGTGGCTGCGCAAGATTGTCAACGACATCTTCCTGGCCAACGTGGCCGGCTACATGAAACTGGGTAGCGGTGACAACCAGGCCATCAGTGCCTCGATGCGCTATTTCTC
>JAZQPG010000162.1:0-55042 GCA_045628365.1 Sodaliphilus sp.
CTTCATGCTCCAGGGCCTCGACGTGGAGAGCAACACCCTGTCCCAACCACTGCAGGACACCTGCCTGAAGGTGATTCACGACGACCAGTGGCTCACCGTGGTTGACAAGCCAAGCGGCATGCTGAGCGTACCAGGGAAAGAACTCGAAGACTCGGTTTACACCCGCTACCGCCAACAGTTCCCCGAGGCAACGGGTCCCATCGTGGTTCACCGCCTCGATCAGGAGACCTCGGGCCTGCTCATACTGGCCAAAGACAAAGACACGCACAAGGCGCTGCAGCAGCAGTTTGCTGACCATTCCATCACCAAGCGATATATCGCCCTGCTCGACGGTGAAGTGTCTAAGGACGAAGGGGTTATCGACCTGGCACTGAGACCCGACGTTAACGACCGACCGCGCCAAATGGTTGACTCCGAGCATGGCAAACCGGCCACGACCCGCTACCGCGTCCTGGAGCGCCGTGGCGGCAGCACACTCGTGGAGTTCTTCCCGCTCACCGGCCGCACCCACCAGTTGCGCGTCCACTCCTCACACCCCCAAGGACTTAACACCCCCATTCATGGCGACCGCCTCTACGGCACCGCCTCCACACGCCTCATGCTCCATGCCCAGCGCATCACCTTCACACATCCCGCCACCGGCCAAACACTCAGCCTACAATCCCCCGCGCCATTTATTGGTTAACCATGGTGCCAGGGATTGACGGGCCCAACACTTTATTTTGTTTTTCTTAATTTTTGTCCACATTTATATTACAAATTTGATAGAAATTACCTATCTTTGCAACACAATCCAACCATAACATTATTTTTTATTATGAAAAAATTTACAGCTTTTCGCAACCTGACGCTTGCTGCAGTGGCTCTTATGGGTCTTAACGCAACAGCACAACAGGGCAAGCCCCACAGCGTTACGGCAACAGCCAACCTGTCTGACGTAACAGTGTCATGGAAGGCTCCTGCATCGCCCATCACGCTCCAGTGGCACGATGGAAGTAGTTACAACGGCATGGACGGTAAGGCCTTCACCCCCGGGTCTACCCATGTAATCTATGGCGCCAACAAGTTCACCCCTGCCGATCTCGCTGCAGTTGCCGGCCAGCAGGTAAAGTCTATCTCATTCTTTGACTATCGCCATTGCTACAAGGTGAATGTCCAGGTCTATGAGAACAAGAAACTCGTTGTCGACAAAGCTGCCGACCTGAGCACCTACACCAAGAACACAATGAAGGAAGTTGTCCTCGACGAACCCTACACCATTCCCGCCGATAAGGAAGTGATGTTCGTGGCACGCTATGAGTACAGCCCCATTGAAGCACTCACCGCTTCGACCGACCGCTACCCCACTCCCGGCAAGGGCGACATCTACTCCTATGACGGAAAAACATGGTACCAGGGTGCTGTGGGTGACTTCATGATCACCGCCAACCTGGTTAACGATTTCAGCGACGAGCCCATGGGCTACAACGTGTATCGTGAAAACGAGAAGGTCAACACCGAGCTCCTCACCGGTACCACTGTGACACTCAACAACGAGCCCGCAGGCTCTCACACCTACAGCGTTGCTGCCGTGTATGCCAGCGGCGAGGTGGGAAGCGCCGGCGTGACTGCCCGTGTTTACAATCCCGCTACTATGCTCGCACCTGCCGCTACTTTCAGCGGTGTGGCTTCAGAGCTCAACGGTCTCCTCAGCTGGCAGGCTCCCCTCAAGGGTGGTAACACTCTCACTTGGAGTGGCGACGTTGCTGGCCTGAGCATCGGCGGTACTGCTGCTAGCAACACCAAGGTGTGGATTAAGCAAGAGTTCACTGCCAACGACATGCTGGCATTCCAGAACTATCAGATCAACAGCATCAGCGCTTATGTTAACGAGAACACTATCACTGCTGTTACTCTGTTCGTGATCAAGGACGGCGTTGTTGTTTACAACCAGCCTGTTACCGACCTCGCTATCCAGGCTCCCGCATGGAACACTTGGGACCTTACTACTCCCTATGTGATGGAGCCCGGTCATACTTACGCATTTGGTTGCTACTATCTGCACGCAAGCACTACTCACCCCGTGGGTGTTGACAACACAGCTGCTGTGGATGTTAAGGGTAACAGTTTCTCAACTTCATCACCCAGCTCTACATTCAACAACTCTAAGCCCACATGGAAGACCCTTGCATCGGGCAACATCGCTGGTAACCTCATGCTCAAGGCTGCTGTTTCTCCCGTAGGCGAGGCAACCGCTGTGGCTGAGCCCACTGGTTACGACCTGCTGCGCAACGGCGAACTCGTGGTGTCTAACACACAGGAGACAACCTTTGCCGACGAGGTGGCTGAGCCCGGTCTCTATGAGTACACACTGGTAACTAAGTATGACGGCAAGGACGCTCCCGCGAGCACAACCACCCTCAAGTATACCATGCCCGCCGACTTCGTGGCTCCCATCATCACCGATGCAACATTTGACGAGGAAACCAAGAAGGTTGACATCGCTTGGAGCGCAACCGCAGCCGAGCTCAAGAAGTTTGGCACCGCCTCTTACATGGTAGGCTTCGACGAGGACATGAGCATGCTCTACGGCGCTAAGTTCACTGCAGCAGAGCTCGCTCCCTACGCAGGCTACAAGCTCAACAAGCTGCAGTTTGCCATTGGCGAGGCTATCCCCTTCAAGCTCGAGGTTCGCACAAGTGCTAACGAGGTGCTCTTCTCTTATGACTTCCCCCAGGGTTCAATTGAGCCCCTCTCACTCTACACCATGACTCTCGAGAGCAACGTGGTTATCCCCGAGGGCAAGGACCTCTACCTGTGCTACAACATGACTGCAGCCGGCGGCACCGATCCCATCCTTCTCGATGCAGGTCCCGTGGTTGACGGCGGCGCGATGATCAGCCTAGCCGATGGCGCAAGCTGGATGAAGCTGGGTACCATCAACAGCACTTACAACAACTACAACATCGTTATCGGTGCTACTGCACTGCCCGCTGGCAGCAACGCTCCCAAGCAGGAGATCACCCTGGGCACCGAGTTCAGCGAGAACATGGAGAGCATCAGCATCAGCGCTACCGAGGCTCGCGAGGCTGCCGCTAACGGCCTGGGCGTAGAGTCTAACGTAGAGGTCAGCACTCCCGCTAAGGCTGCCAAGGTTGCTCCCAAGCCCGTGGCTAAGTCATTCAAGGTGCTCCGCAACAACGAGATAGTAGCCACTACCGAGGGCAACACATTCAGCGAGACACTCAACGAGTATGGCACGTTCAACTACAATGTTGTAACAGTATTTGAGAACGGTTGGGAATCACCCAAGAGCAAGACTGTCACCGCCAAGAACTTCATCGGCCAGAACGCCCCCGCTCCCTTCGACCTGCGTGGCGAAGCCGACGAAGCCGGTACTCTCGCTCTCACTTGGGACGCTCCCGGTCAGGTTCAGGAGTTCACTTACCAGAAGGACTACAGCAGCGACCTCAAGTCGGGCATGACAGGTTCGGGTACTCGCGAGGGTTACCACATCATCCGCTTCAGCATGGATACTCTGCAGAACTTCATCGGTCAGAAGATCACTCACATCAAGTTCAAGATTTCAGAGGCTGTGACCACTGCTGGTGTTGCAATCACCGTGGGTGAGAACATCATCTACGAGCAGCCCATCGACGCTGCCGACATCAACGTTGGCTGGAACGTAGTCCGCCTTAACACACCCTTCGTGATCACTGCCGACCTCGAGCAGGAACTCGGTGTAGGTTACCACCTCACTTATCCCAACGGTGTTAAGCCCTTCACCCTTGATCCTACTCCCGCTATTCCTTACTACAACGACATCATCACTTCGTCGGGTTCTTATGGCTACTGGTACTCACTCGCTGAGAAGTACAAACTCAACTACGGTTACCGCATCAGCGCTATCCTCCAGAAGGAAGATACCCAGGCAGCCCGCAAGGTAGCCCGCAAGGAAGATGGCACTACTTACAACGTATATTGCAATGGCGAGCTCGTGGCAAGCGAGGTTGCAGCGACAGCATATGACGTGGTAGGTGCTGCTTATGGCGACTACACCGTGACCGCTGTCAAGGACGGTGCCGAGTCAGCTCCCTCTAACGTTGTGACTTACAGCAGCGTTACCGCGGTTAACGACCTGAACACCCTCAAGGCTATCAGCAGCGTGCGCTACTACAACGCAGCCGGTATCGAGAGCCCTGTTCCCGTGGCAGGATTCAACCTCCAGGTTGTAACCTACAAGGACGGCAGCAAGGCAACCATCAAGATGGTGAAGTAACATAGACAAACCCATAGCACAATAAAAATGGGGCCTCACATGGTTGAGGTCCCGTTTTTATTGTTATAGGACAGAATGGGTCATAAAAAATAAATTCAATATAATTGATATTTTTGCCTGTTATCAACGATAAAAATATTATCTTTGCAGTGCGTTGTTTAATATTTCATGTATGAGCAAGCAAGAACTGGACAAATCATATTTCGTTGTTTTTTGTATTGAGCAGTATAAGAAGCACCGTGGCATTGACGGCACCGATGCTGCAGAATTGCTGTTCTCAACAGGTATCGCCGACTATCTCAACGAAAACTATGAAGTGTTGCACACCCAGAGCCGGCAATGGCTAATGGAAGAGATTGACGACAGATTAAAACAACTACAGATGGCATGAGCAATATAAACGTTTATCATGGTAGTTTGGAGCAAGTTGCAACTCCTGAAATTCGTAAACCTGATCGTACCTTAGATTATGGTTGTGGTTTTTACACGACTACAAGTTATAAACAGGCCGAGGAATGGGTGAAACGCCATAGCAAAGACATAAATAAGCCTCAATGCGGATATGTCAATATTTACGAGGTGAATGTAGACGATATCAAAACGGGTAATTGTTTGTGGTTTGACGCGGCGACCGAGGAATGGGTGGACTTTGTGTATGCCAATCGCAATAAACGGCACTTTTCCCATTCTTACGACTTCGTATATGGGCCGGTTGCCGATGATAAAGTGTATGCCGCATTTACTCTCTATGAGGAAGGGCTACTAGATAAACAAGAACTCATACGTGAACTCAAGACTTATAAACTGGTTGACCAGCTGTTGTTCCACACTGCCAAGTCACTGCAAGCGATTAAGTTTATTGAAGCAAAGGAGGTTAAGTTATGTATTTAGAAATCACGCAAGCCAATCTTCACTTGTTGTTGCCTGGAAAGGTGACAGCTCTAGCGCGTTTTTATGCCGAAGATCACAATTGTACAATGCTTGAAGCTATCAGGTATATCTATTCAACACCGCTATATAAACAGCTGAGTATAGAAAGTACCAAATTGTGGCATCAGGGAACTGTTACCCTCTATGAACAATTGTAAATCCCTACTATAACACAAAAAAGATGGGGCCTCACATGGTTGAGGTCCCGTTTTTTTTCATATCATTGCTGTTGGGGGTTCCGGGGGTTCCGGTAAAGCCGGGATATCCGGTGGAGCCGGTGGTTCCGGTGGTTCTGGGGGTTATAGTAGTGCGAGGATTTGCTCGGTGGCTCCGTCGGGGTTCAGCCAGGTGATTTCGGGGTCGCGCGCCAGCCACGTGAGCTGCTTCTTGGCATAGACGCGGGTGTTCTTCTTGATGCGCTCACGGGCTGTCTCCAGGTCCATGGTGCCGTCAAAGTGGGCAAACATCTCTTTCATACCCACCGTGTTGAGCGAGTTGAGGTGCCGCAGGTGGTGCACGCTGCGCGCTTCCTCCACGAGGCCCTGCTCCATCATCAGGTCTACACGCCGGTTGATGCGGTCAAACAGAGCGGGCCGCTCCATGTTGAGCCCCACCTTGATGATGTTGAACGGGCGTTGCTTCACCTGACCGGTACGCAGGCTGGAATAAGTGACTCCCGTCTGGCGGCACACCTCGATGGCATGTATCACACGGCGGGGATTGCACTTGTCCACCTGGGCATAGTATTCAGGATCGAGTTTTTCAAGTTCGGCAAGCAGCGGTTCCAAGCCCGTGGTGTTGTACTCCTCGAGCACCTGGGCACGAAGGGTGGCCGAGATGTCGGGGATGTTATCGATGCCACGGCACACCGCGTCGACATACATCATCGACCCGCCGCTCATCACAACGTAGTCGCCACGCCGCCACAGGGAAGGCAGCAGCGCCATCACGTCGGCCTCATACTGGGCGGCGCTGTAATACTCGTCGAGCTCACGGAACTCCACGAAGTGATGCCGCACCAGCGCCTGCTCCTGGGCCGTGGGGGCAGCAGTGCAGATGGGGATGTGGCGGAATATCTGGCGTGAGTCGGCGTTGACAATGTCACAGCCCAGCGCACGTGCCACCTCGATGGCAACACGCGTCTTGCCCACTGCCGTGGGCCCTGTAATCACTATGAGAGTCTTCGCCATAGTTATTTACTTAAACTACAGATTACGCTGAAATTGCACAGATTTTTTTCTGGCGAAGCGCCCAAGGGAAAATAGTGTAATCTGCGTAAATTGTAGTTCAGGAATCTAATTCTGTTTATGCGAGTTTTATCTCGCAGTTGTCGAGCGATGTCACTTGCACGAGGCTCTCCACGTGGTAGCCTTGCTCGCGCAGGATATTACCGCCGTTCTGGAATATCTTCTCAATCACAAAGCCCAGGCCCTGCACCTGCGCGCCTGCTTGCCCTACGAGGTTAATCAAGCCCTGCGCAGCGTTGCCAAAGGCCAGGAAGTCATCGATGATGATCACGCGGTCATCGGCCGAGAGGAACTCACGGCTCACGCTCACCGTGTAGTCACGGTCCTTGGTGAACGAGTGGACATTGGTCATCAGGGCACTGCCCATCGTTGAAGGCTTCTTTTTCTTGACATAGACTACCGGCAGGTTCATCGCCAGGCCGGTGGTGATGGCGGGCGCTATGCCGCTGGCCTCGATGGTGAGGATCTTGTTTGCACCGCTGTCCTTGAACAGCTGGGCTAAGTGCTGGCCTATCGCCATCATCAACTGCGGGTCCATCTGGTGGTTGATGAATCCGTCTACCTTGAGTATACCGCCGGGCAGGCATTTGCCGTCGCGAAGCACGCGTTCTTTGAGTACTGTGAGTTCTGCCATTGTGATTGTTGTTATTTTCTTGCAAAGATAGTTAATTTAGATGTTATGTGCTCAACTTTTCGGGTAATAATTGCATATTTCGGCAAAAGTTAGTTATCTTTGCGTTATGAAACAGATATTGACGATACTCTCACTGCTTATTGCAGTCGTGGCCGCCGCACAGTCGTCGAGCCACAAGTATATAACCGTTGTTGCCGAGCCCAACCACGAGGACTGGTGCTACAAGGTGGGCGAGCAGGCCACCATCACGGCCTATGCCATCAAGGAAAACGTGCGCATGAAGGACGTGGAGATCACCTATAGCTATGGCCCTGAGAAACTTGATGCCACCCACACCGGCACGGTGAAGACCGGCAAGGACGGCACGGCAACGTTCAAGGTGCCGGGTATGAAAGCACCCGGATTCCAGACGGTTCGCGTCAAGGTCAACTATGAGGACCACGAGTACTCGTCGACCACCAACCTGGGCTACGACCCCTACAGTATCCAGCCCACGACCACCATGCCCGACGACTTCAACGAGTTCTGGGACAACGCCATGGCCAAGGCGGCACAGGTGCCCATGGAGGTTACCATCAACCGCAACGAGAGCGAGAGCACCGCTACCATCGACGTGTACTACCTGCGCGTGCAGAGCTACCGCAAGGGCAACTACATCCACGGCGTGCTCAGTGTCCCCAAGACTCCCGGCCGCAAGCCTGCCATCCTGCGCCTGCCTGGCGCTGCGGTGCGCACCTTCCACGGCCCCAGCGACCTCGCCAGCGAGGGATTTGTGGTGCTCGAGATTGGCGTCCATGGCATTCCCGTGGACCAGGATCCCGAGATCTACCGCCAGCTCGAGACCGGAGCACTGGCCGGATACACCCAGCAGGGCATTGACAACCGCGACACTTACTACTACAAGCGCTCCATCCTGGGCTGCGTGCGTGCCATCGACTACCTGTGCTCGCGCGACGACGTGGATCCCGAGCGCATCGCCACCTATGGTGGCAGCCAGGGCGGCATGCTCTCCATCATGACCGCGTCGCTCGACAAGCGCGTCAAGTGCCTGTTTGCCTACTTCCCCGCCTTCTGCGAACTGGGCGGCTACTACAATGGCCGCGCAGGTGGCTGGCCACACATGTTCCGCAACCCTAACGAGCCCAACATCAAGGCCCGCCTCGAGGTTGCGCGCTACTATGACACCGTCAACTTTGCCCGCCGTCTCCAGGCACCGGGCTTCTATGCCTGGGGATTCAACGACCCCGTGTGCTGCCCCACGTCTACCTTCAGCGCTTACAACGTGATCACTGCTCCCAAGCAGCTGCACGTGGGCCGCGACACCGGCCACTGGCTCTATTCGTGGCAAAGCGAGATGGCCATGGCATGGCTCAAGAGCCAGTTATTTTAGTAAAAGTTTAAAAGTTTAAGGGTTTAAAAGTTTAACGCCTTATCTGTTAACCTGTTAACCCCTTAACCCTTTATCCCCTTAACCCTTTATGAATACACTTGAGAAGAAATATGACTTTGACAGGGTGGTGCGCCTGGTACTCACCGTGGCCACCATTGCCCTGAGCATCTACGTTATCAACTACCTGGCGCCGGTGTTGTTGCCGTTCCTGGTGGGATTCCTGCTGGCCTACATGCTGGAGCCCGTGGTGCTGTGGGTCAAGAAGGTCACGCACCTCAAGCGACGCATAGGTCCCGTTATCATCACCCTGCTCATGCTCATCGTGGTGCTGACAGCATTCTTCTGGCTGCTTGTCCCGTATCTCGTGGACGAGGTGACCGACATGACACAGCTGCTTGCCCAGTATGCCAAGCATTCGTTCAAGATTCCATATCTGCCCCCAGCGGTGCAAGAGTATATCAACAACAACATTGATGTCAACCACATCTCCACGCTACTGAGCAAGGAGCAGTGGATGAAGCTGTTCAACAACGTAGCGACGGGCACATGGACCGTGCTGGGCGGCACGTGGAACATCGTCATGAGCGCCGTGTCGTCACTCATCGTGCTGCTCTACATGGTGTTTGTCATGCTCGACTACGAGAAGCTGTCCCACGGTTTCAAGGCCGCCATCCCCGCCCGTTACCGCTACATGTCGCTGCGCGTTATTCATGACGTGCAGGACACCATGAGCCGCTACTTCCGTGGCCAGGCGCTGGTGTCGCTCTTCGTGGGCATCATCTTTGCCATCGAGTTCTCCATCATCGGGCTGCCCATGGCGGTTGTCTTCGGCCTGTTCATAGGCGTCCTCAACCTGGTGCCTTACCTGCAGCTCACCTCGGTGCCTATCGCGGCGTTCCTGTGCCTGGTGGCATCGGTGTCGGGTGGCAGTTTCTGGATGCTGTTTGCGTGGACCATAGGCGCCTACTGCCTGTGCCAGCTCATCCAGGACCTGGTGCTCATCCCCGCCATCATGAAACAGCAGATGGGGCTCAACCCCGCCATCATCTTCCTGTCGCTCTCGCTGTGGGCCTACGTGCTGGGCTTCATAGGCCTCATCATCGCCCTACCCCTCACCACGCTCATCATCAGTTACTACAACGAGTTCATCCTGAACCGCCCCCGCCACCACCACAAAAGCAAGAATGCCAAAAAAACAGAGGCGCAGTGAACAAACCGCAAAGTAGCCAAATACCACAAAACAACTTGATTACATTATTGAAATTATGCAGCATTTAAAGGACGGTGCACTATTATACAATGGAAAATACAGGGTTGTGAAAACTCTGGGACAAGGGAGTTTCGGCATCACTTATCTAGCCGAGTTCAGTCGCATAAACATGAAGGTTTGCATCAAGGAATTTTTCATGAAAGGCATCAATATGCGATGTGAAGACAGCCAGGTCTCGGGAATGACACCCGGCAATTTGGCATACGACTATGGTAAAAAGTTCAAGAAAGAGGCCATGAACCTGGGCCGCCTGGTCCATAGTAACATCGTGAGGGTAATCGATTTCTTTGAAGAGAATGGCACTTGCTACTATGCCATGGAATATATTGACGGGCAAAATCTTAATGATTACATCAAGACTCATTCCTTGACTGAAAAAGAGGCATTGGATATTATCACTGCGCTAGCCCGGGCTCTTGACTACATGCACACCGGGCATCACATGCTGCATCTGGACATCAAGCCAAGCAACGTGATGCGTAGCTATGACGGTCATATTTACTTGATTGACTTTGGACTGAGCAAATCGTTCAGCGAAGACGGAGCGCCCGAGACGTCTACTGCAGTGGGCTTGGGAACGCGTGGCTATGCTCCTCCCGAACAAGCCAATGCCATGCATGCGGGCAAACTTAGCCCCACGGTGGATATCTATTCGCTGGGAGCAACATTGTTTAAATTGCTCACAGGTGAAGTGCCCCAGGATGCAGCGTCACGCATATACTCTGACGATATGCTCACCCGGATATTGATGTCAAGAGGCGTCTCTGCCCGGACCATCACGTTAGTACTCAAGGCAATGTCGTTGCGTCCCGAAAACCGTTATCAGACCATGAAGGAGTTTATAAACGCACTTGCCCAGTGCCAGAACATGAACTCACCATATAGTAACGACGAGGCCACGGTGAGGTTACAGGTGCCGGGCATGAGGTCAAGCAATCCCCCTGAACCGCCGCTTGCCCCTGCCCCATCGTTTTCGCCACGTCAGCCCGCGAAAGATAATCCGGATAAATGGTATATGTGGATTGCAATTGGCACGGCTATTGTTGTTTGCTTGATATTGCTCATCGTTGTTCTTGCTAAAAATCGATATTCCGGGCCGGTAACTACAGCCACACCAGAGAGTAACACCACCCTAACCACGGCTATACCCGACGAGACAACCGAGGTGGTCTATGACGTCAGGGGCGTTAAATTCAAGATGATAAAGGTGAGTGGTGGCACTTTTACTATGGGCGCGACATCGGAACAGGGTAATGCTGATGGCGACGAGTTCCCCTTGCACAAGGTAACGCTTACCGACTACTGGCTGGGCGAGACCGAGGTGACACAGGCATTGTGGAAAGCAGTGATGGGTAGCAATCCGTCTAGAGTGATAGGTGATAACCTGCCGGTCGACCGCGTGTCATGGGACGAATGTAATGAGTTTATAGAGAAACTGAATGAGTACACAGGAATAAGATTCACTCTTCCCACCGAGGCTCAGTGGGAGTATGCCGCCCGCGGCGGTAACAACCCCCATGGCTATAAGTTCAGTGGTAGTAGCAACATAAACGAGGTGGGGTGGTATAGAGGCAACAGTAGTTGTCCGCAACCTGTTGCCATGCTTGAACCTAACGAGCTGGGGCTTTACGACATGACAGGCAACGTGTGGGAATGGTGTTCAAACTTGTTTGAGAATTATGACGAACTCCCCGAGTTAGACCCCACGGGCCCGGATATTGGCTCTGATTACGTTTATCGTGGCGGATGCTGGCGCAATGAGGCTAATATATGCCGCAATTCCAACCGCGACTCAAATCATTCTTCTTTCAGCGGCCAGTACGGTCTAGGACTGCGCCTCTGCATGAAACCAGAAAAGTAACCCCCGGCTTTCCCGGATAGTCGGCTCCTCCCGGCCTTCCCGGCTCTCCCGGTTTTCCCGGCTGTGCCGGTGATCACACTTGCTAGCAATGGAAAAAAAAGATGGGGCCTCACACGCGTGTGAGGCCCCATCGCTATTCAGGGTTTATTGGATTCTTTACTTGATCACCTTCACTGCCTGGGTTGAACCGTCGGTGAATGTGGTCACGATGATGTTCATGCCTTCGAAGGGCACTGTGCTCTGCTGTCCGGCAGCGTTGATGTAGCGCACGCTCTGTACAGCCTTGCTAGCGCTAATGCCGTCGATACCGGTCACGATACCATCGCTGGAAAGCTCGGCCTCGGCAACGGCTCCGTAAAGTGCAACATATACAGGCTCAGCCATGAGAGCGGGAGCGCTTGCTGCGCCGGTTGTGGCCTGGGTCATACCCTTGGCACCTACGGTTGCGTTCACCATGACGGGATAAACAGGAGTGATGGCGATGTAAGCAGAGCTTCCGCTAAGGCTTGACTCGTCTTCATACACCTTCATTGCATCATTGACATCAAACTCACTCGAGCTTTCACAGTTATAATAAACAGTGTTGAAGAATGTGTTGAAGACGATGTCCTTAGTACCCAGTGTCATCTCAAACTTGTAGTACTGGGGAGTCATGGGGTAGGGGTAACCGTTCAGAGCGTCAGCAGTGTTCTGAGTCACATCCAGGTTGGTGATGTAGAACGCATACTCATCAGCACCCTTAGGCTTGTGGTTAGCGATCTTGAATATTGGGATGTAGCGGTCGCCCTTCTCAAAGAGTGAGGTGCTTGTTGCCATTGCCAAGGGGTTGCCCACGTTGGCATTGAGAGTGTAGTTGCCCTCGGCATCCTTGTAGACAGCAGTAACAGTAACTTCGCTTGCCTCGTCGGGATTAATTGCTGCGATTGTAACAGCCTTGTCGCCGGTAGTGGCGGTGTAGAGCTTCTGGGTGCCGCCTGCAGTCACGAGATAAGCGGGCTGGCTAGATGCGCTGGTCACGTTAGCATCGTTGAAGGGGAGCTCTACGCACACCTTATAATAGTCGGCAGCCACAGCAATATCGTCAACGACGATAGCCTCACTGTTTTCAACCTTCTCAACAGTTACGGTAGCATCCTCACCTGCCTTGGGGTTGGGACGCATCATCTCAACAGTCACGGCCTTGCCCTCGCTAACCTTAGCAGCTGATGTTGTGATGTCCTGATAGTTCATCACGGCGTTGAATGCCTTGTTGTCGAAGTTAGCAGCATTTGCCACATAAGCCAGTGAACCGTCGTTGCGCTTAGCAACAACCTTGTGAGTACCGTTGTCGGTTACATCATAGTCACCGATAGTCTCGAGCGATACAGCGGGCTCAGCCTTCTCGGCGTCGAGCTTGAACTGTGCGGGAACGGGTGCTACAACCAGTACCTTGTCGCTCCAGTTGATGCCGTTGTTCTTACCAAAGTTGTTCTTGTAGAGCTCAGCGCGCTCGCTCTCGGCCACGGGAGCGATGCTAGAGAGCTCGCCAGCCTCGGTGAGGGTCACGTGGTAGATAGCATCGTTGCCTGCGCTGTAAGATACATAGCTGTTGGGGTTAGTGCCCATCTGTGCCAGCTGCTGTGCAACAGGCTCAACGGTGTAGACACCGGGGAAGTGGATAACGAAGGGGTTAGACTTCACAGTGGTAGTGCGCTGCTTGTCGGTGCCTTCGATGTTGAATACAACTTCCATCTCAAAGTAGTACTTACCCTCAGTAAGACCTGATTGAGCATCCTGGAATACTGTGGCGGTGGGATTGCCATTGCCCTGAGCAACGATACCGTTGTTGAGGGTTACGAGCTTACCAGTTGCGGCGTCATAGCAGCGGATGATGTAGCTTGCTACTGACACGCCCTCACCGGGATTAACGCTGGGCTTGTACTGGCCGTAGTCATACTTGTCGTTGTTCTTGTGTGACTGAGCCTCGATCTGTGCGTTACCAAATGCAAGGGTAGTGTAGATCTTAGAACCAGTGTTGGGGTGCTCGGTGCTGTAGAAGAACTCAATAGTCTTGAAGTAAGTGGGATTGTCAAACTTGAAGTTACCGTTGCTGCCCTCGGCTGTGCTCACGCCATAGGTAGTCTCAGCTTCAATCTCGGTACCATCGGTGTCTGTTGACTTGCGGTTGCTGTAACCCCAGTTGCGGTGATAGCTCCACATAGCCTTCCAACCATTGTCGTTGATAGCCTCGCCGTTCCAGCCGGTCCAAACCTTAGCAGAACCTACATACCAGATCTCGGGAACTACATAACGATAGTAAACGGTGTTTGCATCAAGGTCAAGACCGTTGTAAGCCTCAGCCTCATCGCCGCTCTTGAGTTCGTTCATCCAGTCGGCACCGGTCTTGCCAACATAAGTGCCGTTTTCGCCAGTAACAGGCTTGAAGGTCATGTTCTCTGAAGAATAGAGACGCTCGCCGCCAATGTTTGCTGTGAAGTAAACGGGGTTCTTGGGGGGCCACATGGTGGTGTACATCACGTTGCCCTCACGGTCCTTAACCAGGTTACCGCTTTCGTCATACTGCAGCCAAGCCTCTTGCCAGCCCTTAGATGTAGAAACACCGGCGGGATGGCCCTCAAATGCGCGGGGAGTCTTGTAGTCCTGGTCCTGCTGCATAGCGTAGCCCACGAGTGAGATGAAGGGCATGCGGCCCTGTGCCGAAGCGTCCTCGGTGAGCTGGAGCACGTACTTGCCGTCGCTCATAGTAACGTTAGCGTTGTAAAGCTTGCCCTCGCTCAGGTTAGCATTGTTGTCGTCAAAGTCGAGTTCAACTGCTGCGGTTTCAAAGAATTCGTCCTTAGCAGTGTAAACGCGTGCACGGTAGTTGTTTGTGCCTTTACCTGTGCGGGCTGCAAAGCCGTCAAGGTGGTAGTTGCCGTTACCGTCGCGAACCATCTGCCACTCGGGAGTGACGCGGTTGTTGTTGAGCATGTTTGACACGAGGTAAACCACGGGGTTAGCGGTGAAGTCGTAAGCATCGAGCTCAGCCTCACTGTGTACGCCACGGGGATAAACGGGGATGCCATACTTGCCGCCCTCTCTCAGGTAAACCTTACCGGTGTTTGTGTTGAGGTAAACAGTGTAGACATGACCGGGCTGCATGTGATTAGAGTAGTATGCCACATCGCCACGAGTGCTATGTTCGTTTATATCAAGCTCGTTTTCAAGAGTTAAATCTGCACTGTTGTTACAAATTGTCTTCCAAGAGCTGTCATCGGCCTTTTGCACACGGAATGCCCAACCATTGCCCATTCCTTGCTCATAGCGGAATGCATAAGAGAAGATACCCTTGTTATCGTTCAGCAGAATAGAGCATTTGTTCTCGTCCCACTTCTTATCGGCAATATCACCAAAAATGTAAACGGTGCTGTAAACAGGCGTGTATGCAGGCTCCTCAAGCAATACAATACCAATTGTTTTGTCATTGGTATTAACAGTGATGCGATACCTTCCGTTTTTCAAGAAACCGTCAGTAGAGTAACTCTTGTTGTCACGGTCTGAGTACATAGCATAAGCGGCAGTGCCACCCATTGCAACCTCGGTGTTGGCATCGTTGCGCAGGAACTTGTAGTTGTCAAAGTTGGTCTTAGCATGGAATGCATAGTAAGTCATACCGCTAAATCCCATTGTAAAATCGTATGTAAAGATTCCATTGCCGGCATCGGTCATCTTGCGACCAGCACCGTACGAGTCATCCCATGTTTCGCTAAAGTCAAGTGAACCAAAGATATAAATCTCGTTGATTGCCTCAGCTCCTAGCTTGGTGATGGTGATTGTTCCTGCTGAGGGGTTGAGAGTGAATCTACAGTTATCACCGCTGGCAGGACTGCCTACGAATGTAATGTTATCCTTAGCGATCCAACTTGAACCGCCATCTTCAGCCTTTGTGTTCCAGTTACAACCATTGTCGCCATATTGAGCAACCACACTATAGGTGCCGTCGCCATTGGCAGTGAGCTGCTTCCAGCTCCAGCCTTCACCAGGCCATGGGTGCTTGAGGTAGTAATTTGTCACAACGGGAGTGGGCTCAGTATAAGTTGTCCAGTTACCTTTGAGTTTGCCTCCATCCCAATGACTGCAGACAAAAGCGGTTTCTGTGTCGTTGTTAACGGTTAAGTCGTGTGTCTGTTGGCCATTATTGCCATTGTTGAAAATTACGCCATTATTGTTTCCAATGTCACATTTCCACCAATCTCCTTCGACATGGGTCATAGCTTTTCCAGGCCATGAAGTTCCATCTTGTCCACCATAATAGTGAACATAAGGTTGCGCCCAAGCGCTGCTTTCTGGTATAGTATTCTTGAAGTAGACGACCTTGGCATTAAGTTGCCCGGCGGTCAACAAGAACACTAACGACAGGAGCATTACCCGCAAGTAGCGGGAATTTAAACTGTTGTAATGCATAATTTGTTAGTAGGTTTAAAGTTTTTATAAGTTATTAGTTTTTATTCCAATACATAAATAATGCAATAACAAAGTTACAAAATATGGCGATATTGTGAACATTTAATAAGGCATTTTTAACACAATCGTGAATGAAAACGTTTGCAAAGGAGAAGGTTTTAATGGAAAAGTAACAAAAAACACAATTAGGTACCCATCAACTGCGACATGACCCAAACAACCACTTGCATATATATAACATATTATTTCCGTTTTGCACAACCGTAACACACTCTAAATAAAACGTTTTCAAGGAACTATACAGCCATGGAATCGCAGAATTTTTGGTTCACATTGAAAAACACGAAGTAGGAGTTTCTTCTAATTACTTTAATTTCTGCCAGTTAGAGGTTAATCTCAGAGAGATAGTCCTATCGCTGTAGATAAAAGAACCGTCCCTTTTAGCTAAAATCGGTACAAAACCCGACTGTTCCAGTGGTTCTTGCCGCCTTTTCAGCCACTGCAAACTGACGCGAACCTAAAAACGGGCTACCGCAACACGTGTATTACAGTAGCCCGTTGATGTGATTGGAACCTAGCGAATTATCGGCCTAGGATGATATCGATGACGCAGTTGACGTCGCTGATGTCGATAACACCGTCGCCGTTCACGTCGGGCATGCCACGGTAAGGCTTGCCCAGGACGGCATCAATGATGATGTTGGCGTCGTCGATGTCCACAGCGCCGTCGCCGTTGGCATCACCGGGGATGCGGGGCGAGGGGGTGTCCATCTTGTAAATCAGCTCGATGCCAGGGATCTCAAAGGAATATTGCTGTCCTGTAACGGGAGTCTCGGTAACGAAGTTAAGATACACGAAGTGAAGGGGATACAGACCCAGGTCCTGGGCATCGCACCATGCCTGGGTGGGCAGCATCGCCACACACTCGCCGGCAACGGTGTCACAGGCGGTGATATCGCTTATCACCTGGTTGCCGCCGTTGACGGTGGCCGATAAGGTGACGCGGGTGACGTTAAGCCCACCAGGACGGTAACGCACACACATGGTGTCGGGTATACCCCACAGTGTCAGTTTCTTAGTCAACTTGATATAGGCACTGCGTGTCGACGAGCCGGTGAAGTCAATCTTCATGCCGTTGTCCAGTGCAGTGACCACGCGGTTCTTGCCGCCGCTCTGCGACACGGTCCAGGTGGCAGGGTCGATGGGGCCCTGCTCGATGCTTGTGACGCGCGCCTTGGGGTTCTGCACGTTGACCACGAGTGTGTCGCTGAAGGTGCCACCCTTGCCATAGACCATGGTGCGGCCGTCGGCCACCGCGGTGATGATGCCTTTGTCGCTCACTGTGCACACGCTCTCGTCGGCCGATGTCCACTCGAAGATGGCGGGATTCACCAGGTCGGTGCTCTCACCGCTCACGGCAACCACCTCGATAGTGTAGGGGTGGTTCCTGTCGATGACCACGCTGTCACAACGCAGAGCGTTATCTGAAGGGTTTACGACTACCAGTTGCTTAGTGGTGACGGTTCCCAGGGTAGCATAGATGTACCCCATGGCGGGAGTGAGCGTCGCGGTGAACACGCCGTTCTCGTCAAAGGCTCCGACAGCGGGGTCGCAGCTGTAGGTGCATCCTTCAACGTCGCGGTCTTTGAGCACGCCATACTGGTTGTAGCCCCACACGGCAGGCTTGATTTGCGCTCCCACCGAGATGTTGTAGCTGCGGGGGGCAAAGTTAAGGATGCCTATCGCGTCGTCAACGGGCGCACTGCTGATGAGCAGGCAGCCGTTGCCCACGGCACGGATGGGGCCGTCGCTGGGGGTATTTATCACCTCGTCGTTGGCAATCATGCAGGAAGAGCCTCCGCCGTCAAGGTTCACGGCGTTTTCACAGCCCAGTTCCTTGAAGATGCCATAGGCCTCGGTCATGGTGATGCCCTGTGACTGCAGGCTGCGGCCGTCAACAACTACGATAAACATGCGTGTGCTGTCGGCAGTGAAACCGATGCAGGTGCGGGGATGCTTGTCTTCCCACACATCCTCCTGCTTGCCGTTGCGCATGATGATGGTGTTGCTACCGCCCACAACCTCCTTGAAGTCGATCGAAGCGCCACCCTGGGCACGCAGGCTCACCTTGAGGCTGATTGACAGTTCGTCACCGGGCTTCATGGCGTCGGCATGGGCCACGTCGCTCCCCTCCACCCACATGTAGGCCTTGCCCGCGGGGATGGGGATCCCGCCTGCAGCGTCGATCACCTGTTCCACGACGCAGGTCTCAGTGCTGTTGGGGCGCCACTTGAAGTCACCGTCCTTGGGAGCGATGAGAACCAGTTTGCCGCTGGTGCAGGCATAGGTGTTCTTGCCATAGGAGTTGGTGAACAGGAAGGTCTGGTTGCCACCGGTGCTTTCATATTCCAGGCGCAGCATGTTGACGGTGTGCACGCGGAACGAGCTGCCGCCATGCTTGCACTGGGCGCTGAAGTCCACGCGGTCGATATAGGGGCGCTTGTTCTCATCAAGGATGAAACATGCTGTGCCCACGGGGTTGACGACCACCTCGCTGCGGCGCAACTGGCCGCTGCGTGGCATGCCCACCTCGGCAGGCGGATTGGTCATGTAGAAGTCACCGTTGCAGGCTCCCACCACCTCATGACCGGGGCGGGTGTTGCGCGCGATCATGCTGGGAGGGGTCTCACAGCCCACGGCGCTCTCACCGCCCAGACAGGTCTCAAACTGGATATAGGGGTTGTTGAGGTCCACCTCCATGACGCTCACCTTGAGCGGCATCTCGGGGAGGTCGAACTTGCTCAACGACACGCCAGGTCCCACGGGATGGGGATAGATGAGAGTGTCGACTTGGTAGGGCTTGCCGTTGAGCGTCCAGTGGGTCAACGCTTGCGCCGGCACAAACGCGGCAAGAGCCAGCGCGGCAAGTATCAATCTATTGAAAATCTTCATCTTAGTTCTCGTTTTAAAATTATAGTTCTAGGTTCTCTAGGCGGGCTAGGCTTTCTAGGTTCTATAGGTTCTATAGGCTTTCTAGGCTTTCTAGGCTTTCTAGGGAGATAAGCCACATAGGCTACATAGGCCACATAGGCCACATAGGCTACATAGGCTGGCGATTAACCTCTTAACCTTTTAACCTTTTAAACCTTTAAACCTTTAAACCTTTAAACTTTTAAACCTTTACAAAAAAATCACTTCCCTAGGATGATGTTGATGATCACGTTGATGTCATCAATGTCGACGACGCCGTCGCCATTAGCATCGGGGGTGCCGGTGTAAGGCTTGCCCAGGACAGCGTCAATGACGATGTTGGCATCCTCGATGTCAACCACTCCGTCGCCATTGGCATCGCCCTTGATCCTCTCGGGATGCAGGGGAATGCAGTTGTAGATGGTCTCAATGCCCATGAAGTCCATCACATACTGCTGGCCGGTGTTAGAGGTGCCCATACCCACCTGGATGCTTGACAGGTGCACGGGGTGGTTGCCCATGTCGGCAGCGTCCATCCATGAGTTCATGGGAACGTCAAAGTAGTTCTCTACGTTAGGCTTAATCTCAACGGGGGTAACAGTCTGGTAGTTGATGCCGCCGCCATTGGTGCGCAGACCGAAGACAACGTTCTTAACCGGAGCATCGCCGGGGTTGAGGCGCACGCGCAGGGTGTCGGGCAGCGACCACAGGTCGAAGTCCTTAGACATCGACAGCTTGGGAGCACGGCTTGAACTGCCGGTGTACTGGTAGGTGAAGCCGTCGCCATGGGCAGTGATAACGGCATCCTTGCCGCCAGCCTGCGAGAACTTCCAGGTGCTCACGTCAACACCGGGATCGATGGGCATGGCATGGGCGGTGGGGATCTCGACAACCACCTTGAGGGTGTCGCTGCGGCCGTCCAGGGTACCCACGATGAGAGCCTCGCCGTTCTTCACGCCCTTCACCAGGCCGGTGTGGGCGCCAACCTCACACACCGAGGGATCGCTTGATGTCCACTCCAGTGCCGAGGGGTCGATGGGCATCACGGTCTCCATGACCATGCTCTGCACGTCGACGGGATACTCGAGGCTACCGTCGTTGATCACCTTGTCATACTTGATTTTAACAGCGTCAACGCTGCCGCCAACGAACATCTCCTTCTGCACGGTGATGTCGCCCAGTGTAGCGGTGAGCAGGTCCTTGCCCTCGCCGTCGCCAAAGAACACCGAGTCGTTCTTGATGTGGCCAATGGTCTCGGGGCAAGAGAGCTTCACGCCCTTGACATCCTGGTCGATGAGCATGCCATACTTGTTGTAGCCATAGAACCTGGGGGTATAGATGCCATACTTGGGGGTATTGAGCTTGTAGTCCACGAAGCGTATAGAGGCAATCACGTCATCATCGGGAGCGCGGCTCACGCAGTAGAAGCCGTTGCCGTCGGCACGCTCGCTGCCGTCGCTGGGCTTGTTGCGGATGCCCAGGGTGCTGGTGTAGAGCACTGCCGAGCCACCGCCGTCAACGTTCATCGCGTCGGTAACGCCAAAGTAGCGCATGATGTCGGCAAGCGCCTTGGTGCGCACACCGCTCGAGAGAGTGCTGCGGCCGTCGACCACGCAGAAGTAGGCCTTGTCGCCGCCATGGCTGTAACCCACTGCGGCGCGGGGCTGCTGTGAGTTAGCGTCACCGCGGTCGGCCTCGCTGTCGAGAACCACGCCGTTCTCAAGGATCTTGGGATTACCCGAGATAATGGTTTCGGGCTTCACGCTGACACCGTTATAGGTCCAGGTGAGGTTCACGGTCACCTCGTCGCCGGGCTTGAGGCCCTTGGTGAACGAGGCTGCAGTGCCGTGGCCAAAGAGCACTACCTCTCCGTCGGGGATGGTGGCGTCGGCAGTCTCCTCAGGTTCTCCTGTGACGATGAGCTTCACGTCGCCCGTAGTGGTGAACTTGTAGCCATCGGCCACCTTTGCTGTCACACAGGTTCCCACGGCTCCCTGGCTGGTGCTGCCATAGTAGCGGTCGTTGTAGATGGTCACCTTGTTGCTGCTGTAACCGGCATTGAGCACGCTGATCTTAGCACTGTTGCCCGACGCGTCCTTGACGGTACCGGCAAAGGTGAAGGGGTTGATATAGAACTTGCCGTCATAGTCGACGATGAAGTTCTTGTAGTTGGTGACATTGGTGCGGGCCCGGAAAATCTCGCCGTCGACAACGGTTGAGCCCACAGGCGAGCCAATCTGTGACACGCCGCGCACGGTTTGTCCGCTGGTGGCGAAGAAGTCGGCGTTCACACCGATGAAGTAGCGCTGTCCGGGAGCACTCTTGCGCTCGGCCATGGCCGAGATGCGCTCGTTGCCGGCAAGCATATCCTTGGCACACACGCCGCGCAGCGACAGGTACTCGTTGGTCATGTCCATTGTGGTGTAGAACACGCGCAGCTGGTTAGTGGAGTTGTGGAACCATAGTGAAGTCTGCATGGTGCCGGGACCCACCTGGTTGTGGAACAGGGTGTCGACTGTATACTCAACGCCCAGCACGTTCCACGTGGCGCTGGCCCATGAAGTCATTGCCGCGAGCGCCAGAGCGATAGAAGTGATAATTCGTTTCATATTAAGAGGCTAATTAAAAAACGTGCCTGGATGATTACCCAGGCACGTTTATCATGAGTTTGTCAATTATTTACCCAATACCTTGTCGAGGGTAGCGTTCATGTCGTCGATGTCGACATTGCCGTCCTTGTTAACGTCGGCACGGCCGTTGTACTTGGCTGCGTCGTCCTTACCCAGAACAATGTCAACCAGGATGTTAGCGTCGTCGATGTCAACAACACCGTCACCGTTCACGTCACCAGGCAGGCCGGGAGCGGGATCGTCACCACCCACGTTCTTACCAATCTTGTAAACACCGATACCGTTGTAGCACTTGTAAGTGAGCAGAGTAATCTCCTCGTTGCCCTCGGCGTCAACACCCTTCTGAGCGTTGAGGCAGTGGATACGAGTACCCGAGTCAGAAACCTTGCCAAGAGAGTCGGCGGGGATGGTCCAGTAGTGGGTCATGCCCTCGATCATCATGCCCTCGCCCAGCTCGCAGATGTTTGCCTGGCAGCCGTGACCGTCGCCACTGTACTGAGCCTTAGAGTAAACAACGAAGTTGCGGCCCTCGAGAGAGAACTCGGTAACACCGTTGGTACCAGCCTCGGGAACGAGCTCGGGCTGATCAGCAGCTACCTCTTCAAATGAAGTGATGATAGCACCTGAGAAGTCATAGAGTGCGGGAGCGCTCTGGAAACCGTCCAGCCAGAAGTAGTCACCGCGATAGAGGCTCTCCTCGTCCTCGCCCAGGATGATCTTCACGTAGGGAGCATAACCCCACTGAGTGACTGTCTCGGGATAGAACATGGTGAAGTCAATGTAAGTGTCGCCCTCGAAACCGCCTTCGAAGTCACTGCCTTCCTCGGCCTGCCAGCGATAAACGGTGGGAGCCTGTGAACCCATACCCATGATGGTACACATAGCCTGCTCGCGGGTGATGTCACCAACGAGGTCAAGGTAGTCAACGCGAACAACAACGTCGCCCTTCTCGAGCTCAGCTACGAGTGTGAGCTCACCGGTCTCGGTGTTGAGCTGATAAACCTTCTGGATAGTGTTGGCCTCTGATGCATAGGGAGCTACCCACATGTGGCCAAAGTGGTCAGTACCGATGTTGTTGGCATAGAGCGAAGCTGCTTCCTTAGTACCGTAGGGCTTGCCGTCCAGGGTAAGGGGGAGGTCGGCGAGACGCTCGCCAGTGTTAGCGTCAAAGCGATAAACAACACACTGGAGGATAGAGTCGTTTTCCTCAGTCACAGCGAGCTGAGCGCCAGAGCGAGAAACGTAAACAACGCCCTCGTTCATGGTTGCCATGCGGGCATAAGTACCCTGAGAAAGAGGAGATGCGTTGAACTCAGCGGGAGTGTGAACGCGGTCCATGATCCACAGGTTCTTGATCTTGATGTCGTTAACGGGCTCGTAGGTCTGGCCGTCGGTAGCCGCCCACGCACTTGCCATGGCAGTTAAAGCCATTGTGCAAAGGAGTAAAAATTTCTTCATGTTTGTTAAGTTTTAGTTTATGTTATTTGTTAATTTAGTCCTATGAAACTCATTAGGTTTTTTCAGGCGATAAAATTACAAAAAATATTACATCCACACAACATTTTTTGGAAAATTTAAACATGAAACTTCAGTGTAGGGCATCAATCCCCGTATGACCTGGTCAGTTGCAGCACAACAAACTCCCCTGCCCCACCACATCACCGTGGGAGCAGGGGAGTGAAATCATAGACTTTTAAGGGGGAGTAGGGTTTATAGGGTTTATAGGGTTTATAGGCTACATAGGCTACATAGGCTACATAGCCTACATAGGCTACATAGGCAGGAAGTTAACCTTTAAACCTTTTAACCATTTAACCATTTAACCCTTTAACCTTTTAACCCTTTACTTACCAAGCACCTTGTCGAGGGTTGCGTTCATGTCGTCGATGTCGACATTGCCGTCCCTGTTAACGTCGGCACGGCCGTTGTACTTGGCTGCGTCGTCCTTACCCAGAACAATGTCAACCAGGATGTTAGCATCGTCTATGTCGATAACGCCGTCGCCGTTAACGTCGCCAGGCAGAGCGGGATCGGGATCGTCACCACCCACGTTCTTGCCAATCTGGTAAACCGACATACCGTTGAAGCTCTTGAAGTTGAACAGAGTGACAACATCCTCGCCCTGCTCGTCCTTGCTGTACTGCACGTTGAAGCAGTGGATGCGGTTACCGCCGTCCGACACCTTGCCCAGTGAGTCGGCAGGAATCTGCCAGTACTTCTGCATGCCCTCGAGCGACATGCCCTCACCCAGCTCACAGATGTTGGCCTGGCAGCCGTGGCCGTCGCCACTGTACTGAGCCATAGAGTAAACGATGAAGTTGCGGCCGTCGATCTTGAACTCGGTAACACCGTTGGTACCATCCTCGGGCCACAGCTCGACGTCAACACCCTCAAACGACTCAACGAGAGAACCGTCGCTCTGGTACAAGATAGGCTTGCTGTAGAAACCGTCGACATACATCAGGTCGCCGCTATAGAGAGTCTCCTCGTCCTCGCCCAGGAGAATCTTGGCGAAGGGACCGTAACCCCACTCGGTAACTGTCTCGGGATAGAACATGGTAGCGTCGAGGTAAGTGTCGCCGTCAAAGCCGCCCTCAAAGTCACCGCCCTGTTCGGCATACCAGCTGTAGAGGGTGGGCACGTTGGTAGCAGCGTTAACAACCTTACAGGGAGCCTGCTCGCGGGTAATGTCGCCCACGAGGTCATAGTAGTCGGTGCGTGCAATCACGTCACCCTTGTCGAGGTCGGCAATCTTAGTGAGCTCACCGCTCTCGGGATCAAGCTGATACAGGGGTATATATGTTGCTTTCTCGCTAGTGTAGGGAGCTACCCACAGGTGGCCAAAGTTGTCCACGCCGATGCTGTTGACGCCCAGGAACATGCCGAAGGGGCGTCCTTCGAAAGTAATGTCCAGATCGGGCAGCGCGCTACCGTCCTTAACATTGAAACGGTGAACCACAGCAGCTACTACAGTGTCGCCAGGAGCAACAACAACGCTCTTCTCCTCACTGCGGGGTACATAGATCACATCACCGCTCATCACAGCCGTGCGGGCACGGGTGTGGCAAATGGGGCTTGCAGCAAATTCTTTGGGAGTGTGGACACGGTCAAATGACCACAGGTTCTTAATCTTGAGGCCATTGACCTCGTCATAAGTCTGGCCATCGGTAGCCGCAGCAGCGCCCACCCATGCCATTACTGCCATCGAAGCAAGAAGTAATAATTTCTTCATAATAATTAGGTTTTTGATTGGTTTATGTATAAACTATTATTGGGGGTAAAATTACAATAAAAAAACCAACCCCACAAACATTTTAACACAAAAACCACAAACAGGTCCAAAAGCACCAGCACCCCAACTAAAAGAGACCCCTTAGAGCCTCTGTACAGCACAGAGTCTCTAAGGGATCCCAAATTCGTCACGAAAACGCTCTCTTAAAACGAAGCGTCCTTAAAGGTTGCAAAGCAACCGTCCTTAAAGCGAAGCGTCCTTATAGCCTGCGCAGCAGGCGTTCTTAAAGCGAAGCGCTCCGAAAAAAACTACTTTCCAAGCACCTTGTCGAGGGTTGCGTTCATGTCGTCGATGTCGCCATTGCCGTCCTTGTTAACGTCGGCACGGCCGTTGTACTTGGCTGCGTCGTCCTTACCCAGAACAATGTCAACCAGGATGTTAGCATCGTCGATGTCGATAACACCATCACCGTTAACATCGCCAGGCAGAGCGGGATCGGGAGTGTCGCCACCCACGTTCTTACCAATCTTGTAGACTGCCATACCGTTGTAAGCCTTGAAAGTGAACAGGGTCACAACCTCGTCGCCCTGCTCGTCGAGCTCGGTCTCGGTGCTGAGGCAATGAACGCGCAGACCGGTGTCAGACACCTTGCCAAGAGAGTCGGCGGGAAGCTGCCAACGCATCTCGAGGCTCTTGAGCGACATGTCCTCATCGGTAAACTCGCACACATAAGCCTGGCAACCGTTGCCGTCCTTGTCATACTGTCCCTTGGGGTAAGCCAGGAACTTGCGGCCGTCAACGCTGAACTCGCAGGTACCGTTGGCGTTCTTGTCGCGCTGCTTCACTGCATCGTCGGCCTCCTCAAAGGTGTCGATCAGCGTGCCGTCCTTAGTGTAGAGAACCGGGTCACGGCCAAAGCAGTCGATGTAGAACAGCTCGCCGTCATAGCGTGTTTCCTCGTCCTCGCCCAGGAGCATCTTCACAACGGGAGCCAGCGAGAAACCGGTGCAGGTCTCGGGATAGTACTCGGTGAAGTCAACGAACACGTCGCCTTCAAAGCCGCCCTGCCAGTCATCAACACCAGCTTCGCCCTGCTCCTCGGTCCAGCAGTACACTGAGGGGCTGCCGGGATCGCTACCGCTACCGGCAACGGTCATGATGGTACACTTAGCCTGTTCGCAGGTGATGTCGCCCACTACGTCAAGGTAGTCGGTACGCTCGATAGCCTCGCCCTTGCTCAGGTTACCCATGAGGGTGAGCTCGCCGGTCTCGGTGTTCACCATGTAGATGGGAATCATGGCCTGTGCATTGCTGGTCATGGGAGCTACCCAGATGTGGTGGAAGTTGTCTTTGCCCACGCTGGCTACGCCCAGGAAGCGGCTATAGGGAGCGCCGCCCAGGGTGAGGGGCAGGTCTTCAAGCTGAGCACCGGTCTTAACGTCAAAACGGTGCAGCACGCTCTGCATCACGGTGTCGTTGCCCACTACACACATCTTCTCCTCGCTGCGGCCCACATAGATGACGCCGTTGTCCATAACCGCAGTGCGGGCGCGGGTGTTGCAGATGTCGTTAACCAAGTAGTCCTTGGGAGTGTGAACGCGGTCAAAGATCCACTGGTTGGCGATCTTGAGACCATCATACTCGGCATAGGTCTGGCCATCGGTAACGGCCCATGCCTGGCTCATTGACACGAGAGCCAAGGCTGCTGTGAGTAATAATTTCTTCATTGTCATGATTTCGTTTATGGTTAATAATTAATAAGTTATATTCATTTTAATTCCTTCCATCCCGTATTCACTTGCCCAGGATGAGGTTGAGTATCGAGTTGATGTCGCTCACGTCGACCTGACCGTCACCATTGACATCCATGTTGCCCTGAGCAGGTTTACCCAGTATCTGGTCGATGATAATGTTGGCATCGCTGATGTCGACGGCTCCGTCACCGTTGACATCGCCGGGAACCGCTTCCTTATAGAGGAAACTGTGCATCACCGAGTAGTCGGTATACTGCACTGTACTGCCCTTAGCCACGGTGTAGTAGGCATAGCGTGCACGCACATAGTAGGTCTTGCCGTCAACAAGCTTGCCCACACCGTTGATGTCGCCCAGGTTGATGGTGCTGAACACACCGGGATCGAGCGTCACCTTGTAACTAGAACGGGCCGGGAACGTGTTGTTGGCCGAGATTTCGACACGCAGGCTCTGGGCGCCCTCCTCAGGCTTGAAACTGATCACTGACGAGGGGTAGCGGGTGAGACCGTCGCTGTCCAGGTTGCTGAACACGGGGACAGGGGGAACCTGCTCCACGGTGCGGAACGACGACACGCCACTGGTGACGCTATAGCCGCCCATCGAGGCAGTGACGCGCACATAGTAGGTCGAAGCTCCGGCCAGCATATACCGGGGCACGGTGATTGACGATGACTTGCTGTCAATGGCCATGTGGATGGTAGCCATCGAGGCGATAGTGGAGATCTCGAAGCGGTAAGATGCATCGCCCTGCACGTCGGAGCAGGTGATGACGGGCGACAGTGGCACGTCGACCGCACTTGCCGCGGGCGAGATGATGCGCATGGGCTCCACGGTAAACGACTGCACGGGGCTGGAGGCATCGGTCATGTTGAGACCGCGGGCGATCACACGCCAGTAGTACTTGCCCGGGGTAATGCCCGAGAGGGCCGTGAGCGGGCACGAGGTGCTGTCGACAGCCACGCTGGCAACAACATTCTTCATGTCCTGGTCACTGGCAAGCTGCAGGGTGTAAGTGCAGGCAGGTCCCGATGAGGTCCACGACAGGGTGGTGAGTTCGGGCACTGTGGCTCCCTGAGCGGGATATTGCTGCACCGGAGCCTGGGCAGGAACCACCTCGGCGCCAGCGACAACGGGGGCATACTCGTTCTCCCAGCGGTCGAGGATAGTCACCGCGTAACGGTGATTCTGCTTCTTGGTGGCGGGCACCGCGATGACGTTGCCATAGGCCACGTCGATCATGTACTGAGGCTGGCACTGGAACTGGGTGTCGGCAACGCTGTCGGGGATGGCATAAGCCACGTAGCGCACGTTGTCAACGGCATCCCAGCGCAACGAGTCGCCGTCAAGGCGCAGGTTGCCCACGGTGCCATACTGCACGGGAGGCTGCACCCATGTCACAGGCGGACACAGCGAGCGATATTTGTAGACGGTGTTCTTGAGGTGATGGCGCAGGGCGATACCCTTGCCGTCGACCTTGCCGGTCAGGTTGCGCCATGTCTTATACTGGAAATAAACGGTGCCATATACCCCGTTGGTCATTGATTCGCGAAGGATGAGCACCTGGTTGAGGTACTCGTCCATACCCCAACCGTCCTTAACGCCGTCAACGGCATAACTGCTGATGTAGACATGGCGGTTAAATTTCTTTCCTATCTTGCCCCACCATCCGGTCACCTCGTCATAGTTGCCGGCGGTGTTCCAGTAAACCTGGGGGGCAAGGAAATCAACTGTTCCACGGCTTATCCAAGCCATGGGGTCGCTATAGATCTGGTTATACTGCCAGTCGCTGCCAGGGCTAGGCTCCACGCCATACTTCTGGGCCACAGCGGGCGACGAACATGCCACACCGGCAGGTCCGATGCCAAACCTCACCCAGGGCTTGGTCTCCTTCACCATGTTGTTGACGTCGGCAACCATCTGGTTCACGTTCTCGCGGCGCCAGTCGGCCTGTGACATCGTTCCCCCACCCTGCTTGTAGGCATTGTAGAGATTGGCATCGAGGGTAAGCGGGGCGCCGTCCTGGTTGTAGAAGTAGTCGTCAAAGACAAGTCCGTCAACGTCATACTTGGTAATAATGTCCTTGCACACGTCCACGATGCGCTGGCGCACCTCGGGCAAGCCGGGGTTGAGGACGGTCTCATAGTCGTCCTGCATGAGCCACTCGGGATGGGTGTGGATATAGTCGAGCTCGCTTTGTCCCCAAGAACTACCCTTGGGAGCGTAGCGATAGGGGTTAACCCATGCATACACCTCCATGCCGCGCTTGTGGGCCTCGTTGACCAGCAGCTCAAAGGGGTCGAAGGGAGGCGCAACGCCTCTGGTGCCCGACACGTAGCTGGACCAGGGCTCATAGGCCGAGTTATACATCGCGTCACACATGGCACGCACGTGGTAGTAGACAGCGTTCATGTTGTTGGCATGCAGGGTGTCGAGCATGAGCTGACAGGCACGGCGCTGGGTAGCGGCATTGCGCTCGGTAATCGAGCCTGAGGGCCAGTCACTCACATAGCTTGACATCCACACGGCACGTTGCTCGTGCTTGACGGGAACAATCACCTGTGCAAAGACGGCAAGTGCTATCGCAATGGCAAATAAAGAGGAGTACAGTCGCTTCATAGAAATTTAAAATCAAGTACAGAGAGTTGAAAGTTCAGAAAATGGTATAAAACCAAGAATACCTAGAGAGCCTAGAATACCTAGAGAGCCTAGAATGCCTAGAGAGCCTAGAGAGCCTAGAAAACTTAGAGTCTCCCTTGTAAAAAACAGGGATGCACGCCCAAGCGAGCGGCATCCCTGCATTAAATCATATAAGTTTAGAACAAGTTGGTCAGGCGGGGATTGATACAAACACCCAGGATCTTGTCCTTGTTGCCATTGTAGTTATAAACCTTCTTAGTTGCGGGGTCGAAGTAAGAAAGACCTGTTGTGTAAGTCTTCTCGCTCGAAGCAGCGCGGAAGCCGAAGTATACAAAACCTGTAGCGGCATCAACTGCAAACTGAGAAGTGTAAACACCCTCAGCATCGGTTGAGTTGATGGGGTCGGCATCCATTGTGATGTGAGTGAGGAACTTGTCATACTCCATACCCTCGTTGGGACCAGGAATGGGGTACTGGCACAGACCTACGCCAGGAGTGGTGCCCTTACACATCCACACGTACATGAAGCCACGGTCCTCGTCGAGAGTGAACGCACGAGGCTGTGTGGTCTGGAGCACGATGGGGTGAGGAATGGGAACGCCAGCACCGGTCTTACCGATGTCGCTAGCCTGGAAGCGGTAGATACCGTTACCCGAGTAGTTCTTGGGCCACCAGAACATACCGGTCTTGTCAATGTAGAGACCAGTGTGGATAGCACCGTAGGCAATACCCTGTCCGTAGTAAGAAAGCTGGTTGTTAACCACGAAGTAACCTGCTGTCTTAGAGTAGTTGGTGCTCTCCACTGCACTGCGTGTCGACAGGGGGATCTGGCGGATACCGGTGTTACGGTCGGTGTAGTAGAGATACTGGCCGTAAGCAAATCCCTGGAACGGGTCGTTGAACGCCTGCTGGCCAACGTTGGTAATCATGATGTTTACGCTCGAAGCATCGGCGTTCATCACGGTGATCTTACCGTCACCCAGGGTGCTGTTCTCGTCGTTCACATAGTAGTACTGCTTACCGCAGTCGAGGATATAGACATTGTCCTGCTCCACGGTTGTGCCCTCGTCGGTAGTGGTCTTCTCCACTGCAAACACGAGGTTGGTGGGCATGTTACCAGAGTTAACACCCATGTCGAAGGGCTTGTTCTGAGTGCCTGCGGGGAGCTGGCTCATGTCAACGAGCTTGTAAGCCTTGATGTTGCCACCCAGCTCAGCATAGTACAATGTGGGAGCGGGAATGCTTGAACCTACCTGTACGTTTACATAAGAGTCCTCGAGACGGCGGTTCTCGCCCTTGACGTCAAACCATGTCTGGAGCTCGATCTTCTGCGAACCGATGTTGCTGAAGGTGAGCGCGCCGGGGTTGTCGATAGAGCCATCGCTGTGAGAGTAGCCCTCGAAGGTGCTTACTACCTCGCCCTTATCGTTCTTAGTTCCCTCGGGGAACTTCCAAACGTACTTACACTCGAGGTTCTCGGGGTTGGGGAGCTCGATGCCAAGCGAAACGGCCACGTCGTTGATAACAACGGTGGGAGCAGTCTGCTCGGTAACGCTGAGAACGGGGGTGATATCGTAGATGAGCAGCGGATAAGTGCGTGTTCCGACGCCATCAACGGTAAGTTTCACCTGGTAGAGACCTGCCTTGGTGAACTTGTGGGTAGGATTAGCGTCCTTAGAGGTAGCACCGTCACCGAAGTCCCAAGTCACCGAACCGGTCTTAGCCGATGTGTTCTTGAACTGGATTGTAGACACGACATAGAAGTCGAGAGCGTACTCGCTGCCGTCTACATTGTAGGTAAAGTCTACGTCCTTGCCAGGGAAATTGCCATAGGCAGGCTCCTTGTCAACGCAAGATGCCACAGCAATCATGAGCAAGGCCAAAAGTCCTATATGCTTAAATAATTTCATAGTCGCGATGTTTAGTTAAGGGTGATTTCTTTGTTGTCACTTGTGATACCCACCTTGCCGTCAGTGTCATAGACGCGGAAGTCGGGCAACATGTAATAAGTGCGTGAGAAGCTCACTGCATAGTTCTTGTCGGCAGTGTTGTAGATCCAGCCGGTGAAGGGAATCGAAGAAATGAGATCCTTCCAGTAGGGCATGTACTCGCGGCGCACGTTGGTGATCTTACCACCGGTGTCATCGCTGTAGCGGCACATGAGCCAGGGAGATGACTTGTAGATTTCAAATACATTGGCACCCTCGGGAGCAAGGTCCTTGGTTGCAATCTCCTTGATGACTGTGACGCCGCCCTCTACTACCTCATAGTAGTAGTGGTCGATCTCGTCGGTAGTGAACCACGCGTCGCTCTTGTCGCCGCTCTCGGTCACTGTGGGGAATGACACACCGTACTTAGCGTTGAGTTCCTCAAATTTCTCCTTAGAGAAGTCATAGTTGATGTATACATTGCGCAGGTCGTTGTAGTAGGTGCTGTCCTTGGTGAGCGCAGTGACAAGATAGTCACAGAACTCCTCCTGGAAGCCTGCGGGATAGTAAGCATCAAACTTCTCCTGGTCCCACTCGGTGGGAGAGTTCCAAATCACGGGAGCCAACGTGCGGCTGGTTGCGAACGAGTCGGTCAGCACGTACTCGTGTCCGTCCCACTCGGCTTTCTGGTGCTCATACTTTGCCATGCACTGTGAGCTGCGCACGGTGTCGGTCGAAGCGACCGACTTGGTATAAGACAATGAGCTGGTGAGCTTGCTGGTTGCCGAAGCCTCCTGGCTGCGGGTAATCATCGCCCACACCTCAGTGTGATCGATCTGCTTGTCGCCGGTAGTGTAATACTTGGCCTTGAAAGTGGCATACGAGCCAGCCTTTACGAGCACCGAGTTCTGCTCCCAGTCAACGGTGGGAAGCACCTGACCCAGCTCCATCTTGTCGGCAAAGGGATCATGCACGGCACAAGACACTGTGGCTGCTGCAATAAATGCCAAAGCGCCAAAAACTTTATATAATTTCATAATGATATTCTTTATTATAAATAATGATTGTCATTGATTACTCGCCGGTGAGTGACTTAACCTCGCCATACTTGTGAGCCCAGATCATGGGTTCCTGGAGCCACTTGTAGTTCTTGTAAGCACCCAGGCGCTGGAGCTCGGCACGGTTGTACTTCTCCTCGGTCTCGGGGTCGTAGTTGATGCGCTGGATCCAGGTGTTCTCCTTCTGTTCCTCGGTCAGGCCGTCAATCCAGTAAGCTGAGTACAGGTTGTAAGGACGACGCAGAGTGGGATAAATGATCTCGTTAGCATCACCTATACCGTAAGCATTACGCTTGTTGCTGTAGTGGTAGCGGCGCATGTCGGTCCACTGCTCGGGCTGCAGGTACATTGAGATGTACTTCTGCTGCATGAGGTCGCTCAGAGTGAAGTTAGTGGGATCGAAGAACCAGTGCTCATTACCGCGCTCGGTAACCTTCTTCACCAGGACGCTCTTACCGGTTGAGTTGAGCAGTTCCTCGTTGTTGAGGAATGCGTTCACGATAGCATCCCAGTACTGTGCACGCAGGTAACCAACGCCAGTAGCGGTTGCTGCGCCGGGATACTTGTTGTCGGTGCTCTCGCTGTAGTTGGGGTTGGGATAGTGCTTGATGAAGAAGTCAAGGTGGCGCTGGATGTTGTGCTCGGTAGCTTCCTTAGCCAGGTTACAAGCGTCCTGCTTCTGGCCCATCCAGTAGAGAGCCTCAGCCTTGATGAAGTAGAGCTCTTCCATTGTGAAGATGGGGTTGTAGCAATCGCTGGCGCCGGCATAGGCACCCATGTAGAGGTTGGGGTAGTTAACGCCCTTGAACGATGTACCCATACCGATGTTGTTCTCGAGGAAACGCATCTTAACCTGGGTAGCAGTCACGTTTGACGCTGTCTGTGGACCATTGCGGGCAATCATCAGCAGGGGGATACGGGGGTCGTTGCCATAGCCCTGGCGAGAGTCGTGCAGACCGCACTGGATCTCGCTGCCGGGATTGTGAACACCCAGGAGGTCAACCAGGAAGAACTTAGAGGGAATAGCGTCGCCCAGCTTGTTGGCGCGGCTCTCCCAAGAGTTGATCACGGGCTGAGCGATGCTCCACACTGCGTTCTGCTCGCCAGTACCGCCGGTGTAGTTGTAGCGGGGCTCGTTACCGAACCACTCACCATACAAGAGGTCACCCTTGTGCCACTGCTTGATAGCAGCGTCGGCAGCTTCAAATATCTTCTGGCAGGTTGCATGGCTCACGTCGATGTTGGGGATGTTGCGCAGCAACAGGCGGGCCTTGATAGCATACACGAGGCCTTTCCACTTCTCGAGGTCACCGCCATAGACGCGGTCCTCCTTGAAGGTGAGTTCCTGGTTTGTCTCACACTTAGTGATCGCGGGATTCTCATACATCTTGATCAGGTCGTCGGCTTCCTGAAGCATCCACTTGTAGATAGATGCCTGAGTGTCATAGGCGGGAGCGTTCGACAGGTAGGCCTGGCTCTGAGGCATGTCGCCAAAGGCATCGGTAGTCAACTGGGTTGACATCAGCTTGATGGTGCGGGCAATGAGCTCATAGTTTGGTGAGTTGATTGCATGCGCGTTATCAATGAGGTTAACGGCGTTCTTACCGATATCATAGAAGTGGCGGCGCCACATCGGGTGACGGTTCATGGTGAGCATCTCCCACTCGCTCTTGTAAGAATAACCCGAGCTCATGAGCGACTTAGAACCTGTGGTGAACATCTGAGAGAGATATGCATAATACTCAGTGTGGTCATATACTACCTGGCTTGAGTAGAACACGAGCACGGGCAGTCCCACCTTAGCGTCGATTGAGTGTGCCTTGTCGGGATTGATATTGTCTCCCAACTTGTCCTCACAGCTAACCGAGACCAGGCTCACCAGCAATAGAAGTGCTATTAATTTTATCTTATTCATATTATAATATACTGACTAGGGTTAGAATGTTGCTTTGAGTGTCACGTTAAAGCTGCGGGTGCTGGGCACGTTGTAGTTGTCGATACCCATGCCACCGGTACCACCGGCTGTTGACGCCAGGATAGCGGGGTCATTACCTGTGTACTTGGTGAGCAGGAACAGGTTGCGGCCTGTAACGGTGAGGTTAAGTCCCTTAACGGGCCAAGTCTTCTTGAAGAAGGGAGTGAAGTCATAGTTCAGTGTCACGTAGCTCAAACGGATGTAAGAACCATCCTCAATGAAGTTAGAAGACACTGCGTAGAAGTACTTGTTGACAAAGTTGTAGTCAAGAACAACGGGAGTCTGGTTCTTAACATAGGTTGTGGTGCCGTCGGGGCCAGCAACTGCCTGCACGCCGTTGAAGATGATCTCGCGGTTGCGATACTTATCATAGAGGTGGTTCATACCGTTGCCAATGAGGCTGCGGCCTGTAACGTTAACAACGTCACCACCCTTGCGAGAGTCAAACAGGAATGACAGTGTAGCGTTCTTGTAGCGGAAGGTTGAACCGAGACCCAGCAGGAAGTCGGGCTCGCGGTTACCAATGTAGATACCCTTGGCCGAGTCGATGACGGGATAACCGTTCTCGTCGCAAATCACGTTGCCCTGGGGATCACGGCTGTAGTCCTTACCCGAAACACCGGTGGTAGAACCATTGAGGCGGGCAACGGGGAAGATATCGCCGTACTGTGTACCCTGGATTTCAACGATGTCATCTGGAAGGCTGAGCACCTTACCGCGGTTGAACGAGAAGTTCACGAGGGCGGTCCAGTCAAAGTCGCCGCGCGACATGATGTCCTGGTTAAGGGTGAGCTCGAGACCACGGTTAGCGATAGAACCCTCGTTGCGGGTCTGGAGAATCATACCCGATGAAGGAGATACGCGCACGGTCACGATCTGGTTGTCAACAGTTGTTGAGTAGTAAGCGACGTCGAGGCGGGTCTTGCTGTTGAAGAAGCGCAGGTCGGCACCGATTTCCCAAGTTGAAGTCATCTCGGGGTGGAGGTCATAGGCACGGCCCACGGTGGGGTCAACACCATAACCGCCGTCGGGGAAGGTTACCCACTGCTTGTAGGTGTCTGAGAACAGATAAGCGGGACCATCCTTACCCACCTTAGCCCAGTTACCGCGGAGCTTACCGTAAGAGAACCAGTTGTTCTGCAGGTGGAAGAGCTCACTGAAGATCACACCGGCGGTGATTGAAGGATAGTTGTAAGATGTCTCGGGAGCCTGTTTGAAGCGTGAAGAACCGTCGTGACGGTAAGTAGCAGAGAGCTGTGCCATGCCCTTGTAGTCGAAGCGGAGCTCACCGAAGTAGCCATACTTGTCATACTTGGTGTGGTACAGTGTGGGGCGGTTGGTCTTCAGGAGGTCACCGTCGTTGAAGTTGGTGTTCATGAAGCTGTAGAAGTCACCACCCAGCTGGAAGTTCTCACCGTAGATCGATGATGACCAGCTGCTACCTTTCTTATATTCCATACCGAAGAGAACATTGAAAGTGAAGTCCTCGGCAAATGTTTTCTTATAGGTTGCCAGTGCCTGCATGTTGACCATCTGTGAGTGTGAGGGCTGGAAGCTGTAAGAACCATATACGTCCTGGTTGCTGCTCAGCGCCTGGACGATGTCCTCAGCCTTGGGGTCACGCAGGTCGCCGTCATAGAAGCGGGGAACTGTGTAAGAGTCATATGAGCTGTAGCTCTTGTCATAACCCACGCGGCCTGTGAACACGAGGTCATCGATGGGAGTGTAGCTCAACTGACCGTTAACGATGAAGTGGTTGCTCTTAGTGAGCGACTTGTCGTTGTAGCGGCCAAAGTAGGGCGAAGAACCGCAGTTGATGCGCTCGATGTCGAGCATGTCGTCCCAGTGGTCGTAGCGGGCACGCCAGTTAACGTGGCCCTCGAGGGTCTGGTAGTCCTTCATGTTCTTGTTGATACCCCAAGCGTAGATACTCGACATTGAGTTACCGAAACCACGGCTCTCGGTGTCGGTGAAGTTCATCGACAGCTGGAAGTTAATCTGCTTGCTGGGGTTGAACGAGCTCTTCAGGAAAGCGGTGAACTGCTTCTTGTAGTCCTTGGGAACGATACCCTCGCTGTCCATGTAAGAAACCGATGCGTATGAGTTGAACTTCTCGGTACCACCTGAGATAGAACCGTCATACTTCTGCTGGATACCTGTTCCGAGGAACTGACCCAGGTTGTCATAGACTGTCTCATCAGGAGTGATGTAGGGACCCCAGCCGCCACTGGCCGAGTTCTCCTTGTACATACCCTTGCTACCGGGAGCGAAGAGGCTCTGCAGCTTGGGAACGCGCATCGCGTTGCTGATCTCAACGCTAGCACTTGCAGTCACGTTGATGGTGCCGTCCTTGCTACCGCTCTTGGTGGTGATCATGATCACACCGTTGGCAGCCTCCTGACCATAGAGAGCCGATGCCGCAGCACCCTTGAGCACTGACATGTTCTCGATGTCGTTGGGGTTGATGTCGGCAAGTGACGAAGCACTGCTGCTCTTCATCGCGATACCGTCGATGATGATGAGGGGCTCGTTGCTCTGCGAGTTGTTGACCGATGAAATCGCACGGATAATCACCTGGGTCGAAGAGTTGGGCGAGCCACCGCCGGTACCCACCTGGAGACCTGCGACCTTACCCTGCAGCGAGTTAGCGAAGTTTGCGCTACCACCGGCAGTCACCTGGTCGCTGTTAAGTTGCTGAACTGCGAAGTTGAGTTTCTTTTTCTCCTGGGTCTGTCCCATCGCGGTAACGACCACTTCGCCAAGAACTTGGGAATTCTCCTGCATTTCAACGTTGATGACGTCTTTTCCGGCAGTCACTTTGATTGAAACAGGGTTCATACCCACATACGAGATATCAAGCACGTCACCGTCTTTGACATCAATCGAGTATTTTCCGTCAAAGTCGGTAACTGTACCCTTTGTAGTGCCATGCACCTGAACTGATGCGCCAATGATGACGTCACCATCCGATGCCTGTGTCACAACTCCGGTTACAGTGCGGGCAAAGCCCATCACCGCAAAGAGGGAAAATAACAGAAGCATTAACTGTTTTCTCATAAAAATTTGGTTTTTATTTGTTTATGTTATTGTTACCAAACGTTAATAATTATCGATACTATACTTTACCGCATTATCAACCACAAAAATAAGAATTATTATTAATATAATAACAATCGCAAAAGTTAAAAGTGAAAACCATTGCACAAATTTAAATATTATACATATATTTTCAACTTCCTTAACACACTATCCGCCACCCCAAAACACCCCATACGCCCCTATCCTAGATAGCCTAGAAAAACCTAGAAAACCTAGAAAGCCTAGAGAGCCTAGAAAGCTTAGAAAAACCTAGAAAGCTTAGAAAAACCTAGAAAGCCTAGAAAACTTAGAACCGGCCCAGTAGGAAATCAATGACTGCATTGAGGTCATCAATATCCACCAAGCCGCTACCATCCACATCGGCAGCAGGATTGTCACGGCAAGGGGAATCCTTACCTAGAATTATATCAATCAAGGCATTAGCATCGGTAATATCCACCGCACCGTCATCGTTTACATCGCCCGCAACCGTAGCACGAAGGATGTAGCAGGCAAGTCCGTTTCCGGACACATAAAGGTATAGTTTTTTCTCATCAGGCCGCCCGCCGTCGGTCACCGAGCACAAGGCATCCCAGCCGCCATTGGCCACACTGCCAAAGCTACGGGCAGGGAATTGCCACATCGATGACATACTGTTGAAACTCTGCCCGTTACCGCCAACCAACATGAAGCGGTAGCCGCTTGCCGAGCGATGGTCGCCGTCGGGGTACACGGCAAAATGCTGCCCACCCAGGTCAAACGCGGCAAACCCGTTGGGTCCCGCAATGGCTGGACGTATGGTTGCATTTCCGTCGAGAGAATCAACGATGCGCCCCGTAGTGATGTCATACAAAGCCACATAGGTACTCACGCCCTTAACATAGACCAGCGTGGGGCTCACGGGGAAAACCCTTGGAGCAGTGCCCCACGAGGTGATGCGAGAGGGACTGAACGAAGCAGCTTTCACCACCTTGGTTTCGGTCACGACACCATCTTTTACCGTCCATCTCACAATCTGGGTTCCCGCCGAGGGAGCACCGAAAACATAGAACTCACCCGAGGTAACGTCGCCATAGACATTGCAATGATCTAAGCGGTTGTTGCTCAACGCATCACAGGTGATGCGCGCTCGTTCTGTCACGAAGCCTGTCTCGGGGTCCACCTGGTGGATGACCACGCCTCGCTGGGCCACATCGGTACACAGGTTTGAAACGAGCAGATGACCTGCGCTGTCCTGGAAGATATCGTTGCCGGGGTAAAGGTGGGCGTGAACGTAGCGGCTCACGGGCTGTCGCCTCATGTGTTCGCCGGTAAGGGCGTTGTAGATGTCAATGTAGACCGAGGCCTCGCTCGAGGTTTTGTCGCGGCCAATGACATAGATGCGGTTGCCTTTAGCAGTGAAACCGCGGTTCATCTGTCCATCGTTATCAAACTGAATATTAGCATATTCGTCCTTTACCGAGCGCATCCACACGTTGGTGAGCGTGAAGCGCCCCGAGGCGTTATAGGTATCGACATCGCGCTTAATGACATACCCTTTCTCGGTGGTTCCCACCGGTACATCGGTGACGTCAAACTGTCTAACCTCGCTCGGCCCGTCCTCATGCCCGTTCTGGACACTGACCACACGCCAGTAATAACGCCCTTTGTCAAACTGAACAATCTGCATCGGCGCCATCAGGTTTGTGCCACTGCTTATAAAATCCCGCACTTCTGCAACTAGCCGTCCAAAAGTCTGGCTGTCAGAAATCTGCAGACGATATTCATCGGCACCCGAGGGGGTAAAGACGAAATTGAAGTTATTGTTCAATGCGCTGCCATCGGCGGGACGGACGAGCCTTGCCGCATCTGCCCGGGGACGCTCCCCGGTGACAAACGTCACAACTGCCGATGGGGTGTCAAGGTAACCGGCCTTTGAGGTCCACACGCGCCAATAATAGGTAGTGTGGCTGCTTAGCTGCGACAGGTCAACGCTTGTCCTGTTTCCGGTCAACGACGGGAGGTCGATGAGCACATGAGTGAACAGGGAATCAACGGCCACCTGCAGGCGATAGCGGGCACCTTCCTCTGCCCCACTCCACTCAAAGTCCTGGACCATACTGGTCAGCGCCCCTCCAACAGGCAAAACAGGGGTGGCGGCAACAGTTTTATCCCCTGGCACATTGATCGTCGCCGAGGCACTCTCGTTACCCCACGAGTCTACCGCCGTGACAGCCCACCAGTGGTACCCGTCGAGCAACGCCGACGGCACTGTCCACGATGTCCCGTAGGCCACCTGAGCCAGGTAGTCACCCTTGATGCCGCCGTAGGTCGCGCTCATGGCGTCGGTGGCGCTCACGCTGGTGGGGATAGCATAGACAGCGTAGCGCATGAGCCGCTGCCCCGTACCATTCCAGGACAGCATGCTGCCGTCGAGGGCAAGTTGTTGCGGGGCGTCAGGAGCCACGCCATTCTTATATTTCAAACAAGGCATCAAGACCTTGCTGATAAACGTGTTAGCGGCAAGATAATCGCCCAGGCCTGAGCATCCGGGACCGTAGAGATACCGAGCCGAGAAAAACACCACGCCGCTCTCGCCGGCTGGAGCCTGTCGCCGCGTGAGCACCACCTGGTTGTGCATCTCGCGCCAGTCGTCCTCGGTATTGGACTCGCTCATGCTCGAAATGCCCATGCCCGGATACTCAGGAATGCCATAGTGGTCGGCGATGTAGTTCCACCACTGGTTCAACGTGCCAAAGGGTTTCGTGGGGCTGCTGATAAAGCGGTAGAGCTGCGGCGAGATATAGTCGATGGTTCCCTCTTCGAGCCACGCCAGCGGGTCGCTGTATATGCCGTTATACTGCCAGTCGCTGCCTATGGGGCACGGGTCCACACCATGTTTACCGGCCGAGGTCCCCTCGGTGCCGGCGATGCCCGCCGGACTGATGGCGAAGCGCGCCTGGGGCCATTCCTCGCGCATCATCGCCGCCACCTCGCGCACCATGCGGTTGACGTTGTCGCGGCGCCAGTCGGCAATGCTCATTGAGCTGCCGCTCTCGGTCCACAGGTCATAGTCGGGAGCCGTGGCGTCCTCGGCTAGTTTCTCGCTGGGATAGAAGTAGTCGTCAAAGATGATGCCGTCCACGTCGTAGTGCTCCATGATGTCGCGGCACACGGCCATGATGTGTTGACGCGTCTGCTCAAGACCGGGGTTAAACACCACGTATTTTCCGCTTTGCAGCAGCACGCCGCTTTGCTTTATGGCATTGTCAATGGCGGTGGTGCGGTCGGTGCCGCTGTTGTTACTGAAGCGGTAGGGATTGAGCCACGCATGGCACTCGATGCCGCGACGGTGGCATTCCTCGACGGCAAATGCCAGTGGGTCCCATCCGGGGTCCTGGCCGCGGGTGCCCGTGAGGTACTGTGACCAGGGCTCGAGGCTGGAGCGATACAAGGCATCGGCCATGGGACGCGCCTGGAAAAACACGCAATTCATGCGGCAGCGCTCAAAACCGTTGATCAGGTTTAGCAACTCCTGCTTCTGCTTGGCAACAACAGCTGTGCCTGTGCCGCGTGTCGACGGCCAGTCGATGTTGCTCACCGTGGCAAGCCACACCGCCCTCATCTCACGCTTCACTCCCTCGCCGCGGGCCGCTCCCAACCACACCGTCAGCGCCACAATCACTAATATCACACGCCTCATAGCCGCTCTTTTTTACTACAAGAACTATATGAACAGGAGTATCATCGCCTGTCCATATAGTTCTATAAAGTTGTTATTTTATCTCTCTAGATCAATATCCCATGATGATCGACAGGATGATGTTGGCATCCACTATGTCTACCACACCGTCGCCGTTGACATCTTCACGACCGTCATAGGTGCCGAAAGGCACGTAGCCGAGCATCTCGTCAACAATGCAGTTGATATCGACCACGTCGACCACGCCGTCGAGGTTCACGTCGCCGGGCAGGGCGCTTGCGTCACGCAGGGTATAGGCTGCGAGGCCGTTGCCGGGAACAAAGACGTAGATGCGCTTCTCGCTAGGCTTAGCGCCGTCGGTCACGCAGCAGGGAGCATCCCAGGTGCTGCTGTTCACTGCGCCCAGGCCACGGGTGGGGAATGTCCACATGGGGGCGAAGGCGTTGAAGCCGGTGCCGCCGTTGCTCTGCACGAGCATGAAGCGGTAGCCGTTGTCGGCTAAGTGGTCGCCATAGGGGTACAGCATGTAGGACTTGTCGCCCATGCTGAACATCGCGAAGCCATTGCTGCCGGTGTTGGCAGGCAAGATGGCGGCATTGGCGTCCATGCTGTCGACGATAGAGCCAGTGGTGATGTCATAGAGGGTGACGTAGGTGCTGGCGCCATTCACGTAGGCACGGGTAGCGCTCACGGGGAACACGCGGGGAGCGATGCCGAAGCTGCTCGCGCCCGAGGGGCTGTAGCCCTTGGCGGTCATCACGTCGGTAGCGTTCACGCTGCCGTTGGTGATGGTCCAGCGCACAACCTGGGTGCCGCTCGACATCACTGCAAACACGTAGAACTGGCCCGAGGTCACGTCGCCGTAGACGTTGCAGTGGTCGATGCGCTTGGTACCGGGCAATGATGTCATCACGCTGGCGCGCAGGGTAGCCTCACCGGTCTCGGGGTCAACCTGGTGCACGTTTACCGTGTATGACTTGATGTCGAGCACGAGGTTGCTCACGCACAGGTTGCCGGCTGCGACCTGGAAGATGTCGTTGCCGGGATAATAGAGACCCTGTACATCATCGCTCACTGCAACGTGCTTGATGCGCTCGCCGGTGTCGGTGCTGTACTGGTCGATGTAGACCTGGGCGCTGCTTGAGCTCTCTGAGCGGCCGATCACGTAGATGCGGTTACCCTTAACGGTGAAGCCGCGGTTCATCAGGCCGTTAGAGTCAAACGCCATGTTGGCATATTCGTCCTTGATCGAGCGCACCCAGTTGTTGGTAAACTCAAAGTTGTTCACCTTATCATAAGTGTCGATGTCTCTCTTCATCACGTAGCCGGGCTCGAACTCGCCTATGGGGAGCGAGGTCACCTCAAACGAGCGCACATCGCTCGCCGCATCATCACAGCCCGCGGCATGGCTCATCACGCGCCAGTAGAACTTGCCTTTACCCAGGAGCGACACAATCATGTCCACGGCCTTGTTGCTGCCGCTTGCCTTGACATCGGTAGTAGAATAGACGATATTACCGAAGGCGGCGTCCTTGGCTACCTGCAGGGTGTAGCTGGCTGTGCCCGAGGGGGTGAAGACAAATGTAAAGTCGTTGTCAACCTTGGCGCCGTCGGCGGGACTAACGAGGGTCACCACGGGTGCCTCGGGACGCTTGGGAGTGGTGAAGGTCTCTACTGCCGAGGGGGTGTCGAAACATCTCTCCTGGCTGGTGATCACGCGCCAGTAGTAGGTCTTGAGGCTCTCGAGCGAACTGAGGTCCACGTCTACCCTTGCCGATGTAAGGTCGGCCTTGTCAATGACAACATTATAGAAATCCTGGTCGGTGGCAATCTGCAGGCGATACTTGGCGCTGATGAGCGATGTCCACTGGAACGTCTGTGTCCAAGCCGCTGTCGCACCTTGCACGGGGGCTAGCAGCTGCACGGCCTCGCTGGGACCGCCGGGAGCGTTTACATAGGTGGGCTCGAACTCGTTGCCCCAGCCATCGACAACGGTCACTGCATACCAGTAACCGTCCATGTACTTGCTGTCGAGGGTGAATGAGGGGCTATAGGTGATATTCAACAGGTAGTCGCCCTTGATGCCGCCGTAGATGCCGCTGCCTATCTCGGCGGGCAGCACGTTGCTGGGAATTGCATACACGGCATACTTCACCAGGTGCTTGTTTACGCCTGTCCACGACAGCACGTTGCCGTTGAGCTGAACGTTGGCCGGTGCGGGCAGCGTCTCCTTGCTCTTCCAGTCCATACAGGGGGTGAGCGCCTTGCGGGTGAAGGTATTCTTGGCGAGGAAGTCGCCCAGGCCGGTGCAGGTGGGGCCGTTGATATACTTGGCCGAGTAGAAGTTCACACCCGAGGTGCCGGGCTTGGCATACTGGCGGGTGAGCAGCACCTGGGCGTTGATCTCGTTCCAGTCGGCCTGGGTGTTGGTCGACGCCATGAAGTAGATATTGGTGCTAGCATAGTGGTGGCGGCCAAAGTGCTCGGCACAGTAGCTCCACCAGTGGGTCATGGGACCGAAGGGGTTGGTGGTGTGGTCGGTCTTCCAGTAGAGCTGCGGCGAGATGTAGTCGATGGTTCCGTCCTCGAGCCACTGCACGCAGTCGCTGTAGATCTGGTTATACTGCCAGTCGCTCGCGCGGCAATACTTCGACAGCGGGTCGATGCCGTGACGCTTGGCCACGTTGGAGTCTGAACACGATGCTCCGGCGGGGCCGATGGCAAACTTCACGTAGGGCTTGGTCTGCTGCACCATGTCATACATCTCCTTGACCATCAGGTTCACGTTGGCACGGCGCCAGTCACCTATGCTCATCGACGTGCCGCTGTTGCGCCACAGTTCGTAGTCGGGTGCGCTGGAATCCTCGGGAGTACCGCCGCTGGGATAGAAGTAGTCGTCAAAGATGATACCGTCGATGTCATAGTTCTCAATCATCTCACGGCACACGTTGAGCAGGCGCTCACGCGAAGCCTTCAAGCCAGGGTTGAACACCACGCGGTCACCCACAGCCATGAGGATGTCGCTGTTCTTGAGGGCCTGGTCCTGCGCCGTGGTGCAGTCGCGGCCGCCGCTGTTAGAGAAGCGGTAAGGGTTCACCCATGCGTGGCACTCGATGCCGCGCTTGTGGCACTCCTCAACGGCAAACGCCAGGGGGTCCCAACCGGGATCCTGGCCACGGGTGCCGGTCAGGTAGCTCGACCACGGCTCGTAGCTCGACTTATACAGCGCGTCGGCCATGGGGCGCACCTGCAGGCACACGCCGTTCATGTTGGTGCGGGCAAAGCCGTCAAGCATGTCGGTGAGCTGTTTTTTCTGCTTATTAATGGTTGAAGTACCAGTGCCTCGAGTCTGGGGCCAGTCGATGTTAGATACCGTAGCGATCCACACCGTGCGCATCTCACGCTTCAGTGTCTCCTGTGCCATCATGTTAAGGGATAACGCGATAGCAGCAATAGCCAGTAATAGTTTCTTCATAGTCTCGTATGGTAATTGAGGTAAATATCAGGTCACAAAGTTAGTGAATATTTCAAGAATAACCAAGAATCCCAGCAGAAATATGAAAACACACCAGCGAAGTGCCAACGTAGGCAGCCAGCACCCACACCGGAGGACGATGCCAGCGGCATCTCTCTCACCCATCCCTCTGCCCGGGCACGGGCATCGTGTAGGGACTTCACCCCCGTGTCGTCCGTATGTTCGGAACGAACATGGTCACCAATCGATGGCAGCCATCACCCCATGCAAGACAAGACCTCGGAGAGGTCAAGAGGCTCGGAGAGCCTCACTATGCGAAACCCCATGCAAGCAACCTCGAAGAGGTGCGCCGCATGGGGCTATGACACACCCACCGATAGTACCTCGGAGAGGAACGCAAGCGCACCCCATGCAAGGCAAGACCTCGGAGAGGTCCTCCCGCACGTGGCTGCGTGCCATCGTGTGGTATCACCGTGCGATACCTCCGGCATCGATTTCGTTATGCATTTCCTTACCCACGATGACGCTTCGCTATCGCTGCGTGTTATCGTGGGTTATCAAGGTGCGATGCCTCCGGCATCTCCGCCGTTGTGGGCGCGAGCCCCCCCGTGCCCGCTCCCACAGCCGCTACATGCCCGTATACGGCACTTTATAGGATGGTTTTGTTCTTTTTTTCGTGTAAGGACGCCTTATTCTGAGGCAACGCGCACAGCCCGGACGCTTTGCCTGAAGTAACGGGTGTCAATGCGCCAACCAATGTCGCCAGAATTGAAGTACAGGCTGCAGGCGTCACAGCTGTAGCTCGAGCCGAGCGAACTCGACCAATAGTAGCCGTCGGACCCCTCGTAGCTGAGGCTAGCGTCGTAAAAGTAGCCGCCGGCGGCGGGAAGGAAAATGCTATTACCATTGCTCTTGCTTTTTACTTCATAGCCGTTGACACCGTTCCTGGTCGTCCACGTGCAAGTGCAATAACGTCTGTTTCTCAATGCATCCTGTTCCTCCCTAGTGGGCATGCGCCATCCGGCGCCCCAGTTGGCGGTCGCGGCGTCGTCAGCGGCATCAAGGACGGTCTTGTTGTCCACACGGCCATAAGATGAACTTGTGCAGTACTTGGTCATGTTATTGTAACTGCCGTTGCACCACTTGTAGTTAGACCAGTTAAAGTTGTGGCTCTCGCCCTTGGCATAGCCCACGGTCTCGCCCCAGGCGAAGTACAGGCCATACTCCCAGGGAGATGAAGCACCCACATTACACGTAGCCCACAGCACACCTCCTGGCAAACCAAGGTCCACATACTCACGTCCATAAGAGTCTCTACCCGAACGGTCGCGACGAGCACGAGGGGCAGCCTTTGGCTTGGCTGGGGCGGGCTTCTTATCTTCATTCTTGGGGGTGGTCTTCTTGCTTGGGGCGGGTGTTGACTCTTTCTTGGGTGCCGGGGCTTCTTTCTTCTGGCGCTTCACCATGCCTTGGGAGGACGCGAAGGCTTCTACTCCGGCACCGAGCACCAGGCACAATGCCAAACCAATAACTATCGCTTTAATGTTCTGTTTCATGATCTTTACACTATATTGTGTTATTTCTCTTCTCCGTTCACTACGTCGGCATCCTTAGTGCCGTCCTTGGTGTACCATGAGCCATTGTAGGGAGCGCCATCCTTGAAGTCGCCCTCAAAGTAGGAGCCGTCGGCCATGGTGTAGCGGCCATGAACATAGCGACCTGCTTCGAATGTTCCCTTGTAGCTGTCGTTGTTAGCAAACACCGATGTAGCATTGCCTGTGTCATCGGTACACTTGCCGTCAACGAAGTTACCGGTATAGGTCATAGCAGACGTTTCGCCATGGGCGGGAAACTTAGCAACACCCTGGCCCGAGGGCAGGCTGTCCACAGAACTTATCGGACCTGTATAGGTAAACTCACGCATGTTCTCGGGCGCATCGGGGACATACATGTCCATGTCGGTGACCTCTGTTACGGCATCATCAACAATGGCTTCCGTGTCGGTGTTTGTCGTATAGTCCATGGTGTCGCCTGAGTTGTAATTAATGAGGAACGCTGCGCCGAATGCCACCACACACGCTGCGGCAACTCCCGCCACCAGCTTACGGTGCTTCCATACCGGACGCATGGCTTTCTTTGCCGTGTTGCCCTTGGCAGCAGGTTTCCCGGCTGGCTTCTTGGGTTTCTTTTCCACCACCGGGGGTGCTGGGGGAGCTAGGGGTACCTCAGGCTCGGAGATGATTTCTATATCACTGGCTGGGATCAGGTTGTCATCGGCGGTGATGTCACCAATGGTGTCGTCACCGGGAGTGGCGGGCACCGTGGTGGCAGCTCCACCAACAGTGGATTCGCCGTCGAGGAACGCCTCCACCTGGTCCACGCTTTGCGGACGCATGGGGCGCAGGGGCTGCATGAGCCACAGCACGAGCTGCTGCATGCGGGCCGACACCGTGGCAGGGAAGGGAAGCGCCGAGGCGGGATCTTCGCTGATGTCGCTGGGCGACGGCAGACGTCCGTTGGTCAACAGTTTGTACAGGGTGGCTCCCAGGGAGTAAAGGTCGGTCCAGGGGCCGAACTTGTCAAACTTCTGCTCCATCTGCTCGGATGGGGCATAGCCCATGGTGTAAGCAAGGCCCGACGACAGCGACACCGAGTTGTTGCCGCCCACGTGGAGCTGCTTGCTGGCGCCAAAGTCGATGAGCACGGGCTCGCCGGCCCTGGTGAGCATGATGTTGCCGGGCTTGATGTCCATGTGCCACACCTGCTCGCTGTGGATGGCCCTGAGGGCATCGAGGATGCCGGGCAGGATGCGCCACACCTCGGCCTCCTGCATGGGGCGGCGGGTGCGCTTGAGGCGTGCAGCCAGGCTCTCGCCGTCAATAAAGTCCATGACATAGTAAGACGTGCCGTTCTCGTCAAAGAGGTCGTGCACGTTGACCAGGTGGCCGTGCTTGTCAAAGCGGCGCAGGCGGCGGGCTTCCTTGCGGAATTTCTCACGGTGGGCGTCGAAGGTGGCGCGGTTCTCGCGCAGCGACACCGACACCTCGGTAGAACTGCCCATGCGACCGCACACTCCCTTGATGTACAGTTCTTTAATCACCACTTCCTCGTCAAAGGCGGTGTTGGTGGCATAGTAGGTGTTGCCAAATCCTCCCGAGGCGATGTAGCGGTCGATGCGGTATTTTCCGTTCTGCAGCGTTGACCCCACGGGCAGGAGGCCTTCAGTAATTATCTCGTTCATTGTTTCCTTTATTGGTATTCAACCTACAAAGTTACAGAAATTTCCCAAATAATCACACCTTTGCCCCGAAAAATTCGCACGCAATAACCCCCAAAAGCACAAAACGAGTGGTCAGCCGCAAACAATAGAGATATTTTTACCCATTCACTTTGATTATTGAAAACGATTTTGTATCTTTGCATGTTAAACATGACTTAATTTCTATCGATTATGTTACAGGTAGCCAACCCCATCTATGACATCGTGTTTAAGTACCTCATGGAGGACGAACGCATTGCCAGGACCATCCTCTCGGCGCTTCTCAAGAAAGACGTCGTGGAGGTGGAGCAGCGTCGCAACGAGTACACCAACGGCGCGCGTGACAACCTTTCGATTTTCCGCATCGACTTCGGAGCCAAGGTGCGCGAGGCCGACGGCAGTCTGCACCTGATACTCATCGAGCTGCAGAAGACTTGGCTCGAGACCGAGACCCTGCGCTTCCGCCAGTACCTGGGGGGCCACTATGCCAACCCCGAGAACATAATCAAGGACGACCCGCGTGGACACGCCATCCCCATGGTGACGGTATACCTGCTGGGGCACTGCGTGGGCGACATCGAGGAACCCATCCTGTATGTCAAGCGCAAGTCGTTTGACTACAACGACAACGAGGTCACCAAGGGGCTGCCCGACCCCTTCGTTGACAGCCTGACCCACGACAGCATCATCGTACAGATACCGCGCCTGCACGGCCGCCTCAACAACCGGCTGGAGAGGGTGCTCAACGTCTTTGACCAGACCCGCAAGGACACCAACCACCAGACCCTAACCATCGACGAGAGCCAGTGGGCCGACGACAGCGAGATGATGTACATCCTGCGCCGACTCCGCGAAGCCGCATCCGACAGCAAGCTGCGCCACGACATGAACGTCGAGGACGAGTACTTCAGCGCCATCGAGAAGCGCGACACCGAGATACTGATGCGCGACAAACAACTAGCCGAGCAGAAGACACAGCTCGACGAGCAGAAGACACAGCTCGACGAGCAAAAGGCCAAGTTAAGCGAAAAAGACAGTCAACTGGATGCATCGATACGCCTGATGCTGTCGCAGAACATTCCGGCCAACATGATTGCCATGGCTCTCAACATAACAGAGGACGAAGTAAACGCCCGCAAGTAATCTTTTATTTAAAAGAATAATGACTACAACAAACATCAACATACAGCAGCCCGAGCTGTGGACTCTGCAGCTATCGCTAGGTGCCAAGAAAATAGAATACATCCTCTTCACCGATGCACAGGAGGACTCCCTGATAATGGGCGACATTGACCTGGACCTCTCGGCCGGCAGTTACATCAAGGCGCTGGAAAACGCCGTCTATGACAATCCCGTGCTGCTCGACGACTACCGCCAGGTGAGGGTCGTGATGCACTCGCCCCACTTCGTGGTGATGCCGCCCGACGTCGACGAGTTTGACGCCCAGGACATCTTTGAGGCGACCTATCCCGACCCCGAAGGCGAGGTGGCGATGTGTTCGCTCAAGCGCTGCCAGGTGGGGATAGCCTTTGAGGCCCCGAGCGGCGTGCTGGGATTCCTGCAGCGCACGTTCAACACGCCGCCGGTGTTCCACCACCTGCACCCCCTGTGCGAGCACTACAAGCGACTGAACGAGGGCAGCGACATCTCGCGCATGTTCCTCAACCTGAGCGAGGGACACATGGACATGGTGATCTACAAGGGAGGCAGCCTCATCCTTGCCAACAGCTATGACTACCGCTCGCCCAAGGACGCCGCCTTCTTTGCGCTACACGCATGGGAGAGCCTCAACCTGGACCGCCAGCTCGACGAGGTGCAGCTCACCGGCAGCAAGGCCCAGCGCGACTCCATAGCGCCCATCCTGAGGCAGTACATCGGCTACGTGATGCCCGCCATATACCCCGCGGCGGCACTGCGCATTGGCCAGAATGCAATGAAAGCTCCGTTTGACTTAATCATGCTTGCACTATGCGAATCATAAGCGGAAAATACGGCCGTCGACGCTTCGACGTGCCCACAAACATCACCGCGCGCCCCACCACCGACATGGCGCGTGAGAACATCTTCAACGTGTTGGGAAACCTCATCGACCTGGAGGGCAAGACGGCGCTCGACCTCTTCTCGGGCACCGGAGCCATCAGCTTCGAGTTCCTGTCGCGCGAGTGCGCCCACGTCACCAGCGTGGAAAAGGCCGGCGTGCAGCACGGCTTCATCAGGAAGGTGAGCAAGATGCTGGGATGTGACAACCACACCATCATCAAGGGCGACGTGTTCAAGTTCATAGGCTCGTGCCGCCAGCAGTTTGACGTCATCCTTGCCGACCCTCCTTACGACCTGCCCCAGTTGCCCGACCTGCCCCGCATGATACTCGAGAGCCAGATGCTCAAACCCGGCACCATCATCATCGTGGAGCACAGCAAAGCCAACGACTTCACGCAGCTGCCCCACTTCTTGCAGCACCGCGTCTACGGCAAGGTGAACTTCACCATCTTCCAAATCCCCGAAGAAGAATAATAACAACATAAAACACTAACTATTATGAAGAAAATCATCTCATTATTACTCGTGATGGTTGCCGCATGCGCCTTGAACAGCGCCTCGGCTGCCAAGATATACTATGTTGTACAGGGTAGCTACAGTTCCTTCCAGAAAGCCAAGGATGCCTATGAGGGCGCAGTGTACCGCACCAGCGCCAATGGCAAGACCGTGTACCGCACGTGCCCCGCTTGCTTCTATAGCCTCTCTGATGCAAAGGACTTTGCCAGCGCCCTGAAGGAACACGACGATGTGGATGCATGGGTTTGGCCCTCCGACACAAAACTCAGTCATCTGGACCCCTGCGAGGGAAGCGAATGCAGCTGCATGCCTTACAAGAGCATCCCCAGCACCATGACATTCTACTACGTCATCGAGAAAACCAACAACACCTTGTCTGCTGCCAAGGATGTTCACGTCTCTGACTGGGAAGACTATGACATCATTGTTGACGGATCCAAGTACTATGCAAGCTTTGGCCGCTACACCACACATGCCGAAGCCCAAAAGAGCGTCAACCGACTGGCTCGCGACGGCCGCAAGTGTTGGATTTGGGCCCATGCGGGACATGCCAATTATTACTACGGCAACTACACCGTGGATCCCGACGGCAGCATCTTTCTCCATAACGTATACAGATAACCAACGCGATAATTACACTCTTTATCACGATAAAGAGCACCTACTATATCACAATCCCCCGGAGCGCTTGACTCCGGGGGATTGTGATTTTATGTACAATTGCACTTTAGAACGACTTTGTTTGCACCCTGGGTTTGTATAATGAGTGCATAAACTAAAAGCCGGTGGCCTTGATATACCCTTTTGGATCCACACAGCCTCTTACCTCTACTACGGCTCCTACGGCGGGAGGCCTACTACTACCCTTTCAGCATTTCCACGATGGCGGGGAATTGCATGAAGTGGCTGGCTTTGACCAGGATGGTGTCGCCGTCATGGAGCAACGCGGGGAGTGCCTCCATCAGGGCGTCGCGGGTGGCATAGTGCTTCACCTCGCCCTTGAAACCGCCGTCAACGGCAGCCTGGGCCAGCACCTCACACAGGGGGCCGGCACAGTAGATGGCATCGATATTGAGTCCCGCAGCATGAGCTCCCACGCCGGCATGCAGCGCGCGCTCGTCAGTGCCCAGCTCGCCCATATCGCCCAGGATCGCAACACAGCGGTTAGCGCCGTCCTGCAGCACGTCGAGCGACGCTTTCATCGACACAGGGTTTGCGTTATAGCAGTCGTCGATGATGGTATAGCGCTCAGCGTCGATGATATTGAAGCGGCCGCTCAGCGACCCGTTGCTCTCGATGCCGGCCTTGATCTGCTCCAGCGTGAGCCCGTAGGCCACACCAGCGGCTGCTCCGGCCAGTGCGTTATACACCATGTGCTTGCCGGGCATGCCCACCACGGCGTCAAAGTCGCCCACGGGGGTGTGGATGAGGCATGCAGTGCCCTTGAGGCCGAGGCTCTTGAGGTCGCTTGCCCAGAAATCGTTCTTCTCGTCGAGACCGAAGGTGACAGGCTTGATGCCGCGCACATCGGTCACGGTGGCGAGCTTGTCGTCGTCGCCGTTGAGGATGATGTGGGCACCGGGCTCCAGGAAGTCAAATATCTCGCTCTTAGCCCTGAGGATGCCGTCGCGGTCGATGAGGTTCTCGAGGTGACAGCAGCCAATGTTGGTCATTATCACGCAGTCAGGACGTGCCACCTTGGCAAGGCGGTGCATCTCGCCGAAGTCGCTGATGCCCATCTCGAGCACTGCGAGGTTCTCGTCGCGCAGACGCAGGATGGTGATGGGCAGGCCCAGCTCGTTGTTGAAGTTACCCTCGGTCTTTAGAGCGTTGAACCCCTGGCGCAACACACTGTGAGTCATTTCCTTGGTGCTCGTCTTGCCCACGCTGCCTGCAATGCCCACCACGGGGATATCCAGCCCCTTGAGGTAAAACTCGGCAACGTCTTTCATAGCCTGCAGTGTCGACTCCACGAGGATATAAGGGAACGGTTGCTCGCCCAGGTCGTTCTCACACAGCACGCACAGCGCGCCCTGAGCCACCACCTGGTCGATAAACCGGTGACCGTCCACTCGCTCGCCCTTGATAGCCACGAACATAGCGCCCTCGCCCACCTTGCGGCTGTCGGTCTCTACGGCGCTCACCTCGATGTTTGCCTTCTCGGCAGGCCCCACATAGCGTCCGCCCGCAGCGGCGGCGATATTGGCCAGAGTAAGATTCTTCATTTCGCGTTATTTATTGTATTTTTTCTTAGATACATAAATCAGGTGTTCGCACAGGTCCTCATAGCTGTAACCCACCTGGGCAGCCTCCTGAGGAAGCAAACTCATGGCGGTCATGCCGGGCAGCGTATTGGCCTCGAGAGCAATCATGTAACCGTCGGGATCCATGATGAAGTCGATGCGTCCGTAGGCCTCGATGCCCAGGGCCTCCATTGCCTGCTCGGCATGGCGCTGCATGCGTGCGGTCTGCTCCTCGGTGATCTCGGCGGGACAAGTCTCGATAGTAGCGCCGGGCTTGTACTTGTTCTCATAGTCATACCAGCCTTCCTTGGGAGCAATCTCGATGACGGGCAGTGCCTTGCCGTCGATCACGCCCACCGAGAACTCGCGGCCCTTGAGGAACTCCTCAACCACGGCCTTGGGCTCCAGGTCAAAGGCAATCTTGACCGACTGCTTGAACTCCGCGTCGTCCTTGGCAATGGTGATGCCGACGCTAGAGCCACCACACGCGGGCTTGATGACAACGGGATACTTGAGACCCTGCTCGGCAGGAGTCTTCACCTCGGTGCCGCGCTCAACGAAGTAAGCCTTGGCAGTGGGAACACCACCGGCGATAAACATGTTCTTGGTGATGGCCTTATCCATTGCCATGGCGCTGCTCAGGTAACCGGCGCCGGTGTACTGCACGCCCATCAGGTCAAGCGCAGCCTGCACGCGGCCGTCCTCACCGTTGGCACCGTGAAGAGCCATGAACACGAAGTCGGCAGCCTGGCACATCTCCAGCACATTGGGGCCGAAGAACGCGCTGCGCTCCTGCTGCATCTGCTCGATCTTGTCGTTGAAACTGCTCATGTAGGCACTTGCCTGGTCCACGTCATACTCGGCGGGGAAGAACTCATCACGTGTTGCCTCGGCAACGCCGGCAAAGATGTCAACCAGCACAGCCTTGTGTCCCTTAGCCCTGAGCGCGCGGCACACGCCGGTGCCCGATACGATAGAAATCAGTCGCTCAGTACTGGTTCCACCTGCTAAAACTACGATATTCATATCTATTGCTTTGTTTTATTTTCCGTTCGTATTATATCAACTTGCAAATTTAACGATTTTTCCCGTTATACAAAAGAGCAACCCCGTCTTTTTAAAACCCACAAGCAACTTTTAAGCATTTTAAGAACTAATCAAGGGCAGCCATAACTACTCAGCTATGGTATTCTCTCGCGCAGATCTCACGGATAATCATTTACTAAAACATGCAACAACACCACCCACCATGCGACCCAAGACCTCGGAGAGGTCCTCCACACCACGCTCCAGCACGGGCACGGGCATCACACAGCATCGGCCCTCTGCCCGGGCACGGGCAGGAGGGTCGTCCCATCCTCCTAGATTCCAATCAAATCAAAATCTCCTTCATCTGCGTGAAAAAAAATGGGGGGCGGCTCGCTCCCCTCGCTCCATGCTCTTCTCGGGCTGCACCGGCACGCCCTCGTTGAGCATTGCGCTCAGTACGCTCGCAGCTTAGAATTCTTTGAGTTGCAGGGCGCTCCGCGCCTAAAAGGATGGTTTAATTCAGAGGGCAAGGCGAAGCCCCAGGTCTTCGTCGCGGTTCGACGGGCCGCTGAGGCTGCGATGAGCCGAACGGCAGTCCCTGGCGCTGCCGCGCCTGCTGCCCCCGCGAAACACGCGGCGAGACCCACTGGAGGGGCCGGTGGGGTTTGTCTGGACACCGCTGCTGTAGTTTCCATACCAGTCCTGGCACCACTCCCACACGTTGCCGCTCATGTCATAGATGCCAAGCTCGTTCGCAGCCTTAGAGGCTACGAGATGAGTCTTGTAGCCGCTGTTCTCCCAGCACCATGCCACGTCGTCGATGTTGTTGCTGCCGCTGTACTGGTAGCCGCGGCTGTTGCACCCGCCGCGCGCGGCAAACTCCCACTCCGCCTCAGTGGGCAGGCGGAAATTATGCCCCGTAAGCGAATTCAGTTTGCTAACGAATTTCTGACAATCTTTCCATGAAACTTTCTCCACAGGCAGGTTGTCTCCTTTGAACTTTGACGGGTTTTTACCCATCACTGCCTGCCACAGGGCCTGGGTTACCTCGGTCTCGCCTATCCAGTAACTGCTCAAGGTCACCTGGTGCGTGGGCTTCTCGTCGTCCCATGATTCCTGCTGCTCCCTGGTCGCGCCCATCGTGAACGTGCCGCCCTGGACATACATCATTTTGAACGACACACCATTCACAGTGAAAGTCTTTGGCACAACACTCCGTGGTGTATCCTTGGACGTTTCCTCTGCTAAAGTTTTTTTCTCCAGCTTCTGTGCAGGATCAGTAACTGCTTCGGATTCATGTTCAGAATCTAAAGGCCCTGAGAGGCCAAGGCGCAAGCCAAGGTCATTGCCACGGTAGCCGGGCGCGTTGTCGATGCGAATAGCCGAGCGGCAGCCCCTCGCGGTGAAGCCCCAGCAACCGCCGCGACACACGCGGTAAGACCCACTGGAGGGGCCGGTGGGGTTGATCTGCGATGAGCTGCTGTAACTGCCCCACCAGTCCTGAC
>JAZQPG010000163.1:0-7905 GCA_045628365.1 Sodaliphilus sp.
CATTGCTAACCCCAACTGCACCACCATCATCATGGTAGTCGCTCTCAAGCCCCTCGACAACATATCACACATCAAGAACGTCCAGGTGGCAACCTACCAGGCTGCCAGCGGTGCCGGACTCGCGGCAATGGACGAGCTGGCACTGCAGCACAGCGAGATCGCTACCGCCAAGTGCGAGACCACAGTGAAGCACTTCCAGCACCAGCTGGCCTACAACGTGATCCCACACATCGACATGTTCATGGACAATGACTACACCCGTGAGGAGATGAAGATGGTCAAGGAGACCTGCAAGATCATGCACAGCGACATCCGCGTGAGCGCAACTTGCGTGCGCGTGCCCGTGATGCGCGCCCACAGCGAGGCAGTGTGGATCGAGACCGAGCGTCCCATCAGCCCCGAGGAAGCACGCGCGGCACTCCACCTCGCTCCCGGTGTTGTGGTCATGGACGATCCCCGCAGCAACACCTACCCCATGCCCATCCACTGTACACGCAAGGATCCCGTCTACGTGGGCCGCATTCGCCGCGACACCAGCAGTGACAACGGTCTGGCATTCTGGTGCTGTGGCGACCAGATCAAGAAAGGCGCTGCACTCAACGCTGTCCAGATTGCACAGTACATGCTTGCACATAAGCAAAAATAATGAACGGATTTCTTGTAATAAGTAATGCCACCGACCTGCTGAGGGTACGCCACGACAACATCGTGTATGTGTCGAGCGACGGCAACTACTCGCAGATGCTGCTCGCCGGCGGTGAGATGAGGCTCCTGTCCATACAACTGGGACAGCTCGAGAGCCTCATCGACCAGCACATGGGACCATTCAGGCATAACTTTATCAGAATAGGTAAAAGCCTTATCATCAACAGGTCTTTTATCTTCCATATCAACATCAGCAAGCAACAGCTGGTGCTATGCGACAATCTCACGGCCAAGTACACCGTGCAGGCATCGAGAGAGGCACTGAAACAACTTAAAACACTTATAGAAAATGAGCATGAAAGAGCTTGACGACAACCAGATTAGAGTAATCGGAGGCCATGAGCCCAAGAAGCCCAACCGCAAACTGATAATCGCCATCCTAGCCTTAGGCATCGTGATTGTCACCTGCTTCGTGCTCAAGGTAACCGGACTTGCCTTCAACAGCAACAACGGCAACGACTCGATAAACGGAGGTGGAGTCATCTTTGATCCCGAGAACGTGGTGAGCGAGTCGGGCATGGAACGCAGTGACACGTCACACGTCACCTCGCGTGACACCATCGTTAACGGCATAGGAATCACCGTCTATTCCACACATGGCCTCACTCCGAGCCTGCAGGTGGGACCGCTGCCACGACGCGACAGCGTGCCGCAAATCGAGATTGCCATCCGTGCCACCGACATCAAGAACGACAGCCCCGCGAGCACCGTCATTGCCCAGGGCGAGCTGCTGTCTACCGGCGAGCCGCGCAACGGTTTCTGTGCCATAATAGGCGGACAAATCACGCTGGGCGTGGACGAGGCAACAGCCTACTTTGAGACTGCAATCCAGAGCAAGGGAGACTTCTTCCGCCAGTACCCGCTCGTCTCTGACAGGCGCGTAGCCGAGAACAAGCTCAAGAACAAGAGCTACCGCCACGCCCTGGCCTATATCAACGACGAGATCGTGCTTGTCACCACGGGCAAGGAAGTGTCACTGCGCGACTTCTCCAAGGCACTGGTCGAGATGGGAGCCGTGGTGGCTGTCAACCTCTCGGACGGCGAGATGAAGAGCGGATGGATCAAACTCCACGACAAGACCGTCATCCCTGAGGAACCCGCAACCGAGATCCCCGACAGCGTCAACTACATCATCTGGACCAAGAAATAACAATCTACCAAAGCTCTAGTTCTAGAGCCCCTATAAAAAGCCTAGACAACCTAGAGAGCATAGAAAGCCTAGAGAGCTTAGAAAACCTAGACGATTCAACATCAAGGGTGGACCACGTCATCAACCGTGGTCCACCCTTGTTTTTTATCCTTGACTAAACAAAACAGGGAGAGTCACTGATAACCCCAGAGACCCTCCCTTTCTATTTTTTTTGCTAATATCGCACTAAATCACAAGCCTAGCGGCTAAACGTTACTGTTTCTGTCGGGACTAAAGAAAGAGGAACGAATACTAACTTCAGTTCGTTATTACACTTAGCCACGATGTTGTACTGATGTTTTTTGTTTTTCAACACCTTGGCCCAGTCCTGGTCGGTAAGGCTATCCAAATCAATCAAGGGATTAATAAACTCTGATTCAAAACTGCAATTATCTCCATAAATGAAATAATTATCGTCGTAGAGTCGGAATCTGGACTCATCTTCGCTATATTGAGCGCTGAATGAAGCAAAAATCACTGCCATACCGTTGTGGATGCGGCCCACATAGCAATCATACACACCGCCTTCGCCTTCCATGCAATACGCAACGCAGTCTTTAAACACACCCTTGGATATAACCTGAGTGTTTTCATCTTTCTCAAAGTCATCTAACGTTACGGGTTGCATGGTGACAGCGACTGTTTTACTTTTCTCAACATACCCAACATAGTATTCACCGAAATAAGTTCCATAAGCAACTTGAATGAAATTACCCGACGAACCTAAGCGTGGAAATAATTCATACTGGTTTACGGATATACCGTGATTATATGACTTGCGGCTTTTCAACTCGTTACTCCATTTCACACCAGCTCCTTCAACAAGATCACCGTCAATCACAAGCTTGGGGGACTGAAGGCTGGCTTTCTTGTAAATGAATGCGCCCCTGCCTGCCCCCTTGCCCGTGACCAGATTAAGGTCGGTGGGGACTTTATACTCAATATTAATTACGTTGTCGGCAGCTTGTGCCATGTTCACACCGGCCAGACACATTAATCCCGCCGCCATTGACTTCAAAAATGTTTTCATATCGTTTATCTATATTACTTATTTTTCTGTATTTAGCTTTGCCGCGAAGGTCTTGTTGCTCCACACCACGAAGTTGCCTTTATCGTCGGCACTGATGGTCATCACGCCTAGGTCGCTGCGTTGCTCCATGGCACGCTGCACAGCCTCGGTGCCCATCACCATGCATGCGGTGGCCCAGGCATCAGCAACGACACAGGTGGGGGCAATAACGGTCACGCTCAGCAGGTTGCTCTGCTCGGCCTTGCCGGTGAGGGGATTGATTATGTGGCTCACACGCTTGCCTCCAACCGTGGCAAACTGGCGGTAACTGCCGCTGGTGGCCACGGCCTGGCCGTCGAGCGAGAGCACCATCGCGCTCTCGTGGGTGGTCTTGGTCGCTTGGTCGGTGGGCATGTCGACCGACACCTGCCAGCTCGTACCGCGGTCGTTAACGCCATGGGTGACAACCTCGCCGCCTATCTCCACCATGTAGTTAGTCACACCGTTGCGCTCGAGCATGTGTCCCACCTCGTCGCAGGCAAGTCCCTTGGCAATGGAGCTGAAGTCTAGCTGCACGCCCGGCCTAGAAGCACGGAGCATGCCGCCGTCGAGCTTCACCTTGTCCAGCCCGATGAACTGGAGCGTGCTGTCGATAAATCCCTTGGACGGGCGACGGCCTTCCTTGCGCGCCTGTTTCCAGGCCTTGACCAGCGGCATCACCGTGGGGTCATAGAGCGAGTCGCTCTGGGCGTTCACCTCGCCCGACACGCGCATCAGCTCGGTCAGGATATCGTCGGCCTTGATCTCGCCCTTGTCGTTGAACTGCGACACCAGCGACGACTTGTTATAGGCCGAGGCACTGTTGTCGATGTTGTCAAGAACCATAGTTATCGAGTCCTTGAGGTCCGACGGTCCTTCGAACGAAATGTGATACTCGGTGGTCCACACCACCCCACTGGTATTTACAAACCCGGTGTTGTCACACACATATCGGTAAGCCACTGCACCGGCCATGATGGCCACCAGCAGGCCTATGAAAATTTTGTTCTTCATCTTAAATGTTCGTTTAAATGTGGTACAAATTTACGATAATTGATTCTATCAGGCAACAGTTGCACGGCCAATTAGTCGTTTTTTTGAAAAGATATTGCTGAGAATTGAAAAAAAATATTTAGTTTTGCAACAAAGATGAAGCGACTCGTCACAAATATCATCATCGTGCTTGCCTTCATGGCCACGGCATTGCCCGTTCATGCCCAACTGAGGATGGGTGTGAAAGGCGGCATCATTGCCGACAAACTTCATTTTAACAAGAATCTCCTGTCGGGCAAGAACCACACCGGCTTAACACTGGGACTGCAGTTTGAACTCTCACTGCCGGTCACCGGGCTGGGAGTGGACGCCTCGGTGATGTATGCCCACCGCAACGATGCCATCACCGGACTCGACAAGGTCTACAGCCGCGACTGCCTGGAGATGCCGGTGCACCTCAAGTACGGGTTCAACCTCCTGGGAGCAAACCGTTTCCTGGTCCCCTACGCCTTCACCGGGCCCAATTTCTCGTTCCTCTTCAACGAGAGCGAGCAGGACAAGTGGGACAACCGTGCCAGCAACACGTCGTGGGACGTGGGATTCGGCGTGGAGTTGCTCAACCACCTCCAGGTGCAGGCCTCCTACGGCATAGGCCTCACAAAGACCTTCAAGCAACTGGGCATCATGGAAAACGGCGTGGAGGTCGAGGGACGCGACCACTGCTGGACGGTCACCGCCGCTTATTTGTTTTGAATATTTTTGATTATTTGAACAAATTAGAGTAACTTTGCATCGCAATAACTTTACAACAACAACGACAATGAAAAAATTCATCATAGCAATGCTAGTGCTGGCTGCGGCAGCAACAGGTTTTAACGCCAGCGCACAAATCGAAGCAAGATGGGGTGTCACTGCCGGCCTCAACTACAACGAAATCCACTTCAAGCAGCAGGATATCGTGAACGTGAAGAACGGATTCGGCCCCCAGGCGGGTGTGACCGGCGAGGTAAACATCCCCGGCCTGGGCTTCGCAGTTGACGGTTCGTTGCTTTACTCCATGCGCTCGGGCAAAATCAACTATGGCGAGCGCGTCGTGTGGCACGAGCAAGGACTTGGCAACGAAACCTGCACTATGCACACCCTCGACATGCCCCTGAGCCTCAAGTTCAAGTATCACAAGCTTAACGGCTTTGAAAATAAATTGATGCCCATGGTGTCAGTTGGTCCCACTTTCTCATTCCTGCTGGCTAAAAACCTACAGGAAGTCAACACCTACCGCCCCGTCAGCGTGCTGCTGCACATGGGTGTTGGTGCCGAAATCAAGAAACGACTCCAGGTATCGGTAAACTACAACTTTAGCATCGGCGAGACACTGCGCACACGAGTTCTAGACGAGAATAACGCCAAGAATCGCTGCTGGAGCGTCGTTGCAACATACTATATGAAATAAATAAAGTTTTTTTAACACAGAAAACACCCGAAGTTTACAAAATATTGTGTAATTTTGGGCACTAATAACACTCTAACTGAAGTTGATTCAATGTGTGGGCAGTTCATCGTGATGATGCATTGCCCTATTTTTTTACCCAAGACACTGGTTCCTGCTATAATTCCCATTCGACACAGGCTCAACGGCAATGGTGGATCAGCGAATGGAATGGTTCATAAACAAAAAGCCACAGTTCATACAAAATACGCTCCCACACTGACGCCCAATAGAAATTTGTTTATAAATTTGCACTGTCAACACAACTTGTATAACACTAAAATCACATGATATGAAAAGCAAAAAGACAAAATTTGCAGTAATTTTCTTACTGGTAACTTTCATTTACAGCCTGGCAGTAAACATGAAGCACTACGGCAACGCAACTCCAGTGAGCGGAAAGGTCATCTACTACTCTATCCCCCACTGCTATGTCCCCACATTGAGGGAGCTCACTAAACCATGTAACCTCTTTTTCAAGCATGGCGAGAAAGTTCCGTTTGGGCACGCGGGTATCATCATTGAGGACGACAAAGGCAACCTCACGCTATATCAGTATGGCCGTTTCCAGGATGGTATTGGCCACATAAACAAAGGACGCCGCGGCAACTGGAAGCGCATGCCCTTTGGCAGCCGCAACGGTCGCAGCGACGAGCAGCTGATGCAGGAATTGGGACCTCGCATTCTTAACGGCACAGGCCTGCACGACACGGGCAACAGGGTTAACGCCTATTTCATGGAAGTTGACGACGTCACTCCCGCCATCGACTACATCACGAAAGATGCCGCCGACCCCAACCGTCCACGCTACAACTTCTTTACCGACAACACCTGTGGCGGCGTGGCAAGAGATGCCTTCGACCGTGTGCGCTGCTATCCCAGCAGAGTGTTGAACAAGTGGTTTGACATTGTGGGTAATTTCATTCCCCTGCCCTCACACCTGTGGAGCGCAGTTACTCACAGCGGCAACATCTCGGGCTTGTCAGGACTCTCGCCCGAAGGGAATGCGCCCAGCCTGGGCACAAACAAAGTAGTGTACACAAGAAACTAGCCACGTGCTAGCTAACTCCTGACAAATACATAGCGCCGGCCCTAACCATCGAGCCGGCGCTATTTTATTACAATAATTTTAAAAAACGAGTATTATACACCCTATCAGTCCAAGTTACTTGAGCAGCATGCCCTGGGCCACAGCCTCGGCAGCCTCCACGCCCTTAGACATGGCAGCGATAGTGAAACCAAAACTGCATGCAGCGGCAGGTCCGCGACCAGTAACGATGTTACCGTCCACAACAACCATGTCACTCTGCCAGTTCGCGCCACAGCCCTCAGCCTCCATGCCGGGATAGCAGGTGGCGTTCTTGCCCTCAAGCAGACCCAGCGGTGCAAACACTATAGCAGGCGATGCACAGATGGCAGCAACCTTGCCGCCAGCAGCATTGTGGGCCGCCAGCATCTCGGTGAGAGGCTCACAAGCAGCCAAGTTGGTAGCACCGGGCATACCACCGGGCAGCACCAGCCACTCGGCCTGCGAAGCATCCACCTGGTCCATCAGCACGTCGGCCACGACCTTAACGCCATGAGCGCCGTTAACCTCAAGCGTGGGGTTTATCGATACCAGTGTCACGTCCATGCCGGCACGACGCATCACGTCGACTGTTGCCAGCGCTTCAATCTCTTCAAATCCGTCAGCAAAAAATACGTAGTTCATATCCAAATGTTTTATTAAATGATTTCTTGTGCTAAGTTACCACTTTTCCCATTAACAGGCAAGCACAACCCGCTAAACTATATAAAAACACTGAAAAAACATACTTTTTTGAAAAAAAACAGGCAAAAGTTTTGCAGGTTCAAAAAAAAGCAGTACCTTTGCACTCGCAATCGGGTGATTAGCTCAGCTGGTTCAGAGCATCTGCCTTACAAGCAGAGGGTCGGCGGTTCGAATCCGTCATCACCCACACAACAGCAAGACGCTTGACGACAAGTTCGCCAAGCGTGTTTGTTTATCCCCCTACACCACACAGCCACCCCTCCACAACACAGCCCACACCCGTCCCAATATCATTGCACGTGACGGGCAAAAGGCATTTTGCGACACCCTCAACATTGCATCGTAATCGATAGCCGCAGGCCGTCAGAACAAATAGCGGATAAGCGTGCTAGGGAAGAGCGTGCCGGCAGGTACGCCACGCCAAACGATAGTTTGGCTAATAACCCCGTACGTGCGCAAGGAGCGAAGCGACTGGAGAACGTGCGGGGTTAGAACAAAGGGGCGAAGCAAGTCGGATCGTAGCCATGTCGTTCTGTGAGCCAAGGAGTTGAACTGGTGTATTGTCTTCCTAAGACCGCTTGGCCTCCGACTTAAAAAGCATAAGTAATTGTAAAAGCGTGCCGCAAGGTACGCTACGCCAAACCTCGGTTTGGCTAATAACCCCGTACGTGCGCAAGGAGCGCAGCGACTGGGGAACGTGCGGGGATAGAACA
>JAZQPG010000164.1:0-29790 GCA_045628365.1 Sodaliphilus sp.
TGTGTGGGGATGGTGATGTTCTCCACGTATGTGGTTCTGAACCAGCTTTGGCTCACTACCACTGCTCCGGGCACTGCGCTGAGGCGGTTGCCGGCAGCATTGACCAGCATGGGGTAGCTAACGTTTTGCTGAGTGGTGTTGAGAATCTTGAAATACTTGTTGCCCGCAGCCACGTTGATGGTCGAGAACTGGTTGCCGATGAAAGCCTCGTCTGTGATAAACTGCATGCTGGCGGGAATGGTTACACCAGTGCCCTTGCACTCGGCAAAACCGCCGTTGTCAATGAAGATGAAGCCCTCGGGCAGCACGAGCGTGCCCGATACCGATCCGCCCTCAAAGGCACCTGCACCCACGCCCAGCACGGTGTAGGTGTTGCCGTTGTAGGTCACGGTGGCGGTGAGTTTTGAACTCGTCACGTTGCTGTAGGCATTGCCGCTCTCGGGGAACACGACCATACATTGCTTGTTGGCCTCGTTGGTGATCTTATAGCTGATACCGTTCACTGTAAAAGCCTGTGCTGTGAGAGCACACAGCGCCGAGGCTACACCTATAATAATAGATTTGATTTTCATTTCGTTTGGTACTGGTTGTATGTTGTTATAATATTTATTTGTCCGTTTGTTTCAGTGCCTTGACACTTTACCGGAGGCCTGATTGCTGTATAGCACCAAGCCCGGAGCCTGTGCCCCGGGCTTGGAAGTGTCGTTTATTTGAGGTTGAGCATGATGTCGAGCACCATGTTGAGGTCCTTGACGTCGACTGTGCCGTCGCCGTTCACGTCCTGGCTGGTGGTAGCGAGCGAGCCGTCGAGGATGGTGTCGATAAGGGTGTTGGCATCCTTGACGTCAACCACGCCGTCGCCGTTCACGTCGCCCTCGATGTCATCGTCGGGCACGTCAACGCCCACGATGTTCTGGAACTGCATCCATCCGTCGGCATTCTTGTAGGCTTCGATGCTCTGCTTGGGCACGTAGAGGGTTGCCGCTGCATATACCTCGTCGGTGAAGTCGGCTCCCGTGGGAGGCACGGTCTCGAGCACCTTGACAGTAGCGAGAGTCTTGATGCTGGAGAATGCGCTCGCCTCGATTGCCTTGAGGCCCTTGCCTGCGATAAACGCGGTGAGTTCTACCTCGCGCATTGCCTGTGCGCTGATCACCTCGGTGCCGGGTTGCAGCACCATCACCTTGTTGGCGCGTGCGCTTGGAACCGAGATGAGGCGGTAAGCCTTGCCGTCCATCACCTCATACAGGCAGCTGTCCATCTCGGCAAAGCTGGCGTTGCCTGCAGCCACCTTGACGCGGTCGAGTGCCGTGCATCCCACGAACGGGTTGCGCTCGATATATTCCACTGTCGAGGGGATGGTGGCATCCTTGAGGCCGGTGCAACGGAAGTAGCTGCCGCCTACCATGCGCTTCAGTCCCTCGGGGATTTGTGCGCTGGTGAGCTTGTTGCAGCGTGTGAACACTGTGCTTCCCATCTCCACGAGCTGGTTGCCGCCGGTGATGGTGGTGAGGTTCTCACAGTTGCTGAACGCCTGGTTCTTGATGTATTTCACATTCTTGAGGTCGATCTTGCTGATGAGGGTCCATTGCAGCGCACAGGTGTCGAGCACCTCGAGGGTGCTGGGCAGGGTGATGTTGCTGATTGCGGTGGTCGACAGGCTCATCTTGCCCAGGCGTGTCATGCCCTCGGGCAGGTTGATGCTGGTCAGGTTCTCGCAGCAGTAGAACATGCTTGCGGGCAGTTCTTTCATGCCGGCCGGCAGGGTGGCATGTGTGATTGCCTTGTTGTCGGCAAACAGTGAGCTGCCATACTCGGCATCGGGGTTGAGGAACGTGATGCTGGTGAGAGCGGTCTTGTAGAATGCCGCCAGGCCAAACTTGGTGATGCCCTTGTGCAGCGTGATGCTTGTGAGGTTCTTGTTGCCGAAGAAGGCGTAGGGGCCAATCTCGGTGATCTGCGCGGGGATGACGAGTGACTTGACGTAGTTAGTGGTAGTGCCTGAGTAGTTCTTCACGCGGGCTCCAACGCACGCCATCAGCACGTTCTTGTCTTTGTTAGTGAGCACCACCACGCTGCCGTCGGGGTTGTCGCTTATCGACAGGTGGGCAAATGTGGGGTTGGTTGCAATCACGGTGATGCCGTGCAGCTTGTTGTTGACAAAGGCGTCGGTGGCGATGGCCTGTACCGAGGCTGCAATCTTGAGCGAGAAGCCCTCGGTGGCATCAAAGGCGCGGCTGTCGATGTAGAGGATTCCCTCGGGCAGCTGCAGGGTGTTCTCCCATGTTGAGCTGGCAAAGGCGCCTGCTCCGATGCCCACAACCTTGTAGGTCTTTCCGCCGTTGGTGACGGTGCTTGTCAGCTTGGCAGTGGTGACGTTGGTGTAGGGGGCGTCATCGCTGCGTGGCGCAATTTCCACGAGACTGTTAGCCTCGTCAATGATGTTGTAGTAAATGCCGTTGACGGTAAATGCGCTTGTAGTGATGCAGGTCATCATCAGCGCTAAAAAGAAAGCAACTTTTTTCAAATTCATATCTTGCACTAATTATTATACAATATGTGGGCGTTTGGACGAGTGTACAAACAAACGAACTAATTTGTAACAAAATTACTTATTATCTGCCTAAATGGCAAATATTCTTTCTTTTTTTGTCATAAAATGTAAAAATTACTCCGGTATTTGTTCAAAATTCTTATATTTTATTTCCATTTTACAGTTTATTGGTTCTTTTTGCTTGTTTGTAATATGTGTCAACTGTTCAGGTGTTTATAATGAAGGGCGGGGATGTGGTAGTTTTTTTGTCGTCAGGGCTTGTTATTCGGAAAAAATGTTTAACTTTGCAATTGGTTAATGCATACATTAAGAAGGTGTTCGTTTTTTTTTTTGAATAAATTTCTTGTGCCATATTTCGTTGGTCTGGAGGTGAAACATCACCCGCGTGGGACCGCAGGCATTTTCTATGAGTTCAATAAGTTCTCGACATTTGCGCAGGCATTTCCCACTAGCATCAACACCGAGGATTGATGACAACCGCTGTGATTGAAAAATAATTAATAAATATAATATAAGGTATGAAAATCACTAGATTCCTTATCGCTGTAATGGCGATTGCCACGGCTACAGTGGCCGCGGCCCAGACGTTCACCGTGGGGCGTCTCAACTACCAGGTGGTGACTAGCAACCACGAGGTGTTTGTGGCTCCTAAGAGCGACGGTGTGTACACAAACCTGTCATCGAGCGACCTCGCTACCGAGGTTACATACCAGAACCAGAAGTATAAGGTGATAGGCATCGGTGCCGGAGCATTTGTCCAGGCAACGATCTCGGGCAACATGATCATCCCCGAGGGATATGTCTACATCGACAACTACGCCTTCAGCGAGACCGACGGCGTGATGGTGAAGATTCCCGCCTCGGCTACCCAAATCTCACCCACGGCATTCGCCGGCAACAAGCTGTCGATTATCTCGGTGAACCTGGGCAACCCCAACTTTGCCTACATCAGCACCAAGCAGGGCAATGCGACATATTTCATGATGACCAACAAGGAAAAGAACCGGCTCTTTGCTGTTCCCGGCGGTGCAATCGACGGCACCTCGTTTGTGAAACAGGTGACCATCCCCGAGAGCATCACCGAGGTGGGTGACTTTGCATTCTACAAGAACCCCAACGTGACCAGCATCATCCTGCACAGCGGCATCACCCGCCTGGGCAACTATGCTTTCTCTGAGACTAAGGTGAGCAGCATGACTTTCCCCAATCCCGACGTGCTGATGGGCGATGCAGTGTGCATGGGGTGCAACAGCCTCACACGCGTCACCCTCGCTCCTAACATGAAAGAGCTGGGACGCTACATGTTCTTTGGCTGCGAAGGCCTCACCAGCATCTCCTTGCCTGAGGGCATGAAGTCGGCCCGCTCGTTCTCGCTGGGCTCGACAGGCATCACGGCAGTAAACCTGCCCAGCACGATGGAAGTGCTCGACTCGTCGGCGCTGCAGAACACCCCCATCGCTCGCATCGACCTCAAGAACGTGAAGCGCCTGGGCAGCCAGTGCTTCAGCATGTGTACTAACCTCACCACCATCACCGGCGGTGACCGGCTCGAGGAGCTGGACAACGCCGTGTTCATCCGCTGCACAGCGCTCAAGAGCACACAGTTGCCCGCTAATGTCAAGCGACTCGTGGGCAGCACCTACTTCCGCTGCTCGGGCCTCACCAGCGCAGTTATCCCCGCATCAATGGAATACATAGGCCGCAACCCCTTTGTGGGCGCCAGCGCTTTGCCCCGCATCGAGGTGGCTACAGGCAGTGACCACTATGCCGAGGCCGACAGCTGCCTCTATGAGACCCTTAACGGCGAGCTCTACCGCCTCGTGGCTGCTCCCGAAGCACGCCCCAACAAGATTCTGCGCGTGCGTGACGGCGTCAAGGCCATCGGCGAGCAGGCTTGCCGCTATGGTACCATGACCGAGGTGTACCTGCCCCAGGGACTCACCACCATCGAGAATGGCGGCTTCAGCAGCTCGACTACCCTCACCAAGGTAGAGCTGCCCGCAACTACCGACACTATCATGGGCCAGGCATTCAACGGATGCTCTGAACTGAACCACATCACCGTGCTGGCAAAGAATCCTCCCAAAACCGCCGACGAGGCTGTCTTCAGCACATACGAGACTGCCACCCTGTTTGTTCCCAAGAACAGCGTTGATGCCTACAAGGCCGACGCAGTGTGGGGATTGTTCTGCAACATCGTGGGTGTAGACGTTCCCGACGTGGGCGTTGAAGGGGACGTGAACGGCGACGGCGTGGTCGACGTGAAGGACGCCAACGTGCTCATCGACACCATCCTCGACGGCTCACTCGCTGCTGCCAGCCAGGACGTGAACGGTGACGGCACCATCGATATCAAGGACCTCAACCTGGTACTCGACATCATGCTCGGTCTCAACTGACCATTCACATGAATGATTCTATACACCCCCGGGGGCGAGTTGTACAGCTGCAACTCGTCCCCGGGTTGCTTTGGTGGCAATTCGCTACCCATGGCAGGCGAGCCGAAAAATGGGGGGTAGTTACACCCCGTGAGGGGCCTCTGGCGTGAAACATTGTTTACACTGTTTCAAGAGGGTGGGAGGGGTAAAGTCTAATGCCATTGGAGATTAGGTAAAACGGAGGTGTTTTACGGGTGGTTTCACGGCGTTTTGTGATAACGCTGTGGGTCAACCGTTTGACTATTTTGTGAAACAATTGTTTTTGAAAAGTTTTCCAAAACTTTTTACAAAGCACTAAAAATGAGCAATGTAACATAATTTAACTATGAAAAAGTTTTCCAAAACCAATTTTTTTGCAAATAAAATTTTGATTATTTCAAACGTTGTTGTAGCTTTGTAGTCGCAAATGTTGACGGCCCTCCCTGGGCCGCCTGTTTTGCTCGAAAACTAATCCGAATTTTTAAACATCTTACTATAATATAATGATCTTAACTGTAGAGAAACGCGACGGTCGCGTCGTGGGATATAACGAGGACAAAATCAAAGAAGCGATACGCAAAGCAATGCTCCATACTGAGCGCGGTGAGGACCAGTCACTGATCAACCGCATCGCCACCCGCATTGGCAACAAGGGTAAAGAACGCATGACCGTAGAGGGCATCCAGGACCTGGTTGAAACCGAGCTCATGAACAGCTCGCGCAAGGACGTTGCCTTGGTCTACATCCGTTACCGCCAGGACCGCAGCATGGCTCGCAAGAACAAGATGTATGCCATCCTGCAGCAAATCATCGAGGCGATGAACAACGACATCACTCGCGAGAATGCCAACATGAACGCCGACACGCCCGCCGGCATGATGATGAAGTTTTCGAGCGAGACCACCAAGGCCTATACCGACGACAAGCTGCTCACCCCCGAGGCACTGGGCGCGATTCGTCACAACTATCTCCACATCCACGACAAGGATTACTATCCCACTAAGAGTCTCACCTGCGTGCAGCATCCGCTCGACAACATCCTGCAGGGTGGCTTCATGGCCGGCCATGGCGAGTCACGTCCTGCCAAGCGCATCGAGACTGCCAGCGTTATCGCATGTATCTCGATGGAGACTGCCCAGAACGAGATGCACGGCGGCCAGGCGATTCCCGCGTTTGACTTCTATCTGGCTCCCTTCGTGCGCAAGACCTATGTCGAGGAGGTGAAGTACATCGAGAAGATGACTGGCGAGGACTACAGCGACCTCTATGAGGCTCCCATCGAAGACTACCTCGTTAAGGACCTTGAAGGCCTCACCGGCAAGGAGCGCGCCATGCAGCATGCCATCAACCGCACCGCCAGCCGCGTGCACCAGGCCATGGAGGCGTTTATCCACAACATGAACACTATCCACTCGCGCGGTGGCAACCAGGTGGTGTTCAGCTCTATCAACTATGGTACCGACACCAGCGCCGAGGGACGTTGCGTGATGCGTGAACTCCTGCTCTCGACCTATGAGGGCGTGGGCGACGGCGCAACCGCGATTTTCCCCATCCAGATATGGAAAAAGAAACGTGGCGTGAACTACCTGCCCGAGGACCGCAACTACGACCTCTACAAGCTCGCTTGCAAGGTGACCGCACGCCGTTTCTTCCCCAACTTTGTCAACCTCGACGCTTCGTTCAACTATCACGAGAAGTGGCGTGCCGACGATCCCAAGCGCTATCTCTATGAGATCGCAACCATGGGCTGCCGCACACGTGTGTTCGAGAACCGCTACGGTGACAAGACGTCTGTGGGACGTGGTAACCTCTCGTTCTCGACCATCAATATCGTGAAGCTCGCAATCGAGTGCATGGGCATCGAGGACAACAACGAGCGCATCAACGAGTTCTTCAAGAAACTCGACAACATGCTCGAGCTCACAGCACGTCAGCTCAACGACCGCTTCAACTTCCAGAAGACAGCGTTTGCCAAGCAGATGCCCATCGTGATGTCACAGCTGTGGAACGGGGCCGACAAGCTCCAGCCCAACGACACCATCGAGAGCGTCATCAACCAGGGTACCCTGGGTATCGGTTTCATCGGACTGGCCGAGTGTCTCATCGCCCTCACCGGCAAGCACCACGGCGAGAGCAAGGAAGCCCAGGAACTGGGATTGCGCATCGTGGGACACATGCGTGACCGTGCCAACGAGTTCAGCGACAAGTATCAGCACAACTACAGCATCCTCGCCACTCCCGCCGAGGGCCTGAGCGGACGATTCACCCGCCGCGACCGCGCTCAGTATGGCGTCATCAAGGGCGTTACCGACAAGGATTACTACACCAACTCTAACCACGTGCCCGTGTACTACCACTGCTCGCCCAAGCACAAGGCCGAGGTCGAGGCTCCCTACCACGAGATCACCCGCGGCGGACACATCTTCTACGTGGAGATCGATGGCGACGCTACTCACAATCCCGAGGCTATCAGCAACGTTGTTGACCTCATGGACAAGAACAACATGGGTTACTGCTCGGTTAACCACAACCGCAACCGCTGCATCCACTGCGGATATGAGGACGCACAGGAAGGCCTCGAGACCTGCCCCCGCTGCGGCAGCAAGGACATCGACCGTCTGCAGCGCATCACCGGTTACCTCGTGGGCACCACCGACCGCTGGAACAGCGGCAAGCTCGCCGAGCTCAAGGACCGCGTGGTTCACAAGTAAAGAGTTTAAGGACGGCACTGCGTGCCTTTAAGGACGCTTCGCTTTAAGGATTTTAAGAACATAATCATATGGTCTAGAAAATCTAGATTAATCTAGAAGTTCTAGACCATTTTTCTGGACAAAAACAATGAGAGTACTTAGAGTAGTGGAGGGAACCAGCGTTGACGGTCCCAACCTGCGCACGTCGATATACCTGGCAGGATGCTCGCACGCCTGTCCCGGCTGCCACAACCAGCAGTCGTGGGACCCCGAGGGCGGCGAGGAAATGACCGAGGACCAGCTCATGGAAATAATCGCCTATAACGAGGCGCCCGTCACCTTCAGCGGCGGCGACCCCATGTTCCAGGCCGAGGCCGTGGCAAGCCTTGCGGCACGCATCAAGCGCGAGCTGGGCTACAACATCTGGTGCTACACCGGCTACACCTGGGAGCAGATCCTGGAGCAGCCGCGCCTCATGGCCGTGGCCCGCAATGTCGACGTGATAGTCGACGGCCGCTTCGTCATGGCCCAGCGCGACCTCGACATCATCTTTCGCGGCAGCCGCAACCAGCGCATCATCGACGTCGCCGCCTCCCTCCAGGCCGGCCAAGCAGTCGAGCTGCAGCTAAACACCGGCCTGTAACACGACCGCCCTGTAAAACAACGGCGCTCCACTAAACACAATGCAAGCGAGACACCATATGCGGTATCTCGCTTGCATTGTGATATTGTGTGAGGTTAGATCTTATTTATCCCTTGAGGGGTTCTACCTGCTCGTCGTCGTACCAGGTGGAGTACATCAGGTAGTTGCGGGCAATCTTCACGTTGATCTCGCTCGCCTGGGCGGGATCGACCATCTTCTTGAACTTGGCGGGGCTGCCTGCCCACAGTTCGTGGGGACCTATCTGTGTGCCGCCCAGCACCACGCTGCCGGCTGCCACGATGGCGCCTTCGCCCACCACGGCGTGGTCCATCACGACGCTACCCATGCCTATGAGGGCCTTGTCACATATCTTGGCGCCGTGGATTACCACGTTGTGGCCCACCGACACGTCGTTGCCAATCTCGGTCACCGACTTCTCATATAGGGTGTGGACCACCGAGTTGTCCTGGATGTTAACACGGTCACCGATGGTGATGGTGTTAACGTCGCCGCGCAGCACAGCTCCGAACCAGATGCTGCAGCCTTCGCCCATAGTCACGTCGCCCACAACGGTCGCGTTGTCGGCCAGGAAACAGTTGTCTCCAATCTTGGGGACGAATCCCCTTACTTTCTTGATTAATGCCATTGTTTATATCGTGTTGTTAGTTTTTTATTCTTTTCTTTTTGCTGGGATTGCCGGCTTTTCCAGTAGAGCCGGAAAGCCCGGGAGTGCCGGGTGTTAAATTGCCTGGGTTTTCACGGCGAGCCACTGGGCCTCGTCGGCGGTGAGGTGGGGCGTCAGGCGGCTGCGCACCATGGCGTGGTACTCGTTGACCTGTGCCACCTCCTCGGCGGTGAGCATCGAGCGGTCGATGAGCGCCAGGTCGTAGGGGAACAGCGTGAGGGGTTCAAACTTGAGGAAGTCGCCCCACTGCTCGCTGCTCGAGGCCTCGGTGACGAGAAGCAGGTTCTCGGTGCGTATTCCATACTCGCCGGCCTTGTACAGTCCCGGCTCGTTGCTCACCACCATGCCCGGCTCGAGCGGGGTGGGGTTGATTTGCATCCTGATGCCGTGGGGGCCCTCATGCACGCCCAGGAAGTGGCCCACGCCGTGGCCGGTGCCGTGCATGAAGTTCATGCCTTCGTTCCACAGCGGCTGGCGTGCCAGCAGGTCCAGGTTGACGCCGCACAGGCCTGCGGGCCACACGGCGCGCTGCAGCGCCAGATGTCCCTTGAGCACCAGCGTGAAGTCGTGCTTCTCCTGCCCGGTGGGGTTGCCCAGGGTGATGGTGCGGGTGATGTCGGTGGTGCCGTCGAGGTACTGTGCGCCCGAGTCGATGAGCAGCAGGCCCTCGGGGCGCAGTGTCGATGCACTCTCGTCGTCGGCCTCATAGTGCACGATGGCGCCGTGCTCCTTATAGCCGCATATCATGGCAAAGCTCTCGTCGCGGTAGTTCTCGCCGCGGGCGCGCTCCTGCTTGCCGCGCTCCCACACGTCCACCTCGTTGATGTTGCCGCTCGCCACGTTCTCCTCCAGCCACTTGAACAGCCTCACGAGCGCTGCGCCGTCGCGCTCCATGGCGAGGCGTGTACCCTCGATCTGTGCTTCGTTCTTGATGCCCTTGAGCTGCTCGATGGGTGATGCGGCATACACCTTTTGGCACGGCAGGGCTGCCGCCAAGGTGTCGCTCACGCTGTGCGGGTCGAGCATCACCACCTCGTGCTCGCTCTTGCGTTCCAGATAGCGCACCACGTCGTCATAGTCGCGCACCATCACGCCATACTGCTTGAAGTGGCGTTCCACCTCGTCGGTCACCTTAGTCTTGTCCATGAAGATGCTGCGTTCCTTGTTGCTGATGTAGGCATGGGCAATCACCACCGGGGTGAAGTCCACGTCGCTGCCGCGCAGGTTGAACAGCCATGCGATCTGGTCGAGGGCCGAGATGAACAGCGATTCGGCCTCGGTGGTGTTGACTTGTTCCATCACGCGCTCCACCTTGCTGTCCACGGTCTCGCCGGCCAGCGCCTCGTTGTGGACAAACGCCGGGCCGCTGGGGCGTGCGGGACGGTCGGTCCAGATCTTGTCGGCGGGGTAGAACTCGGTAGCGAGCATGAAACCGTTTTCGCCGCAAAACATTTCCAGTCTGTTGGCCTCGACACACGAGAACAGGCGTCCGTCAATGGCCAGCACACTCTCGTCCTCGAGATTGGCCTGCAGCCACTCCTCGCGGGTGGGTTCGCCGGGAATCGACTCCTTCACCAGCTCGAAGCCGCTGTCTTGCAGCTCTATCTCGGCCTGCAGGAAATAGCGCGAGTCGGTCCACAGGGCCGCCTTGTCCAGGGTCACCACGGCGGTGCCGTTGCTGCCGGTGAAGCCGGTGATCCAGTCGCGGAACTTCCAGTGGTCGCTGATGTATTCACTATGGTGAGGGTCGGTGCCGGGGATAATCACGGCATCCACGTTGACGCGGCGCATGGCGTCGCGCAGTGCTTCGAGGTGTTGTCTAGTTTCGGTCATGTCTTGTGTACTAAGTTTGCAAATGTTCTAGTTGCTGCCTAGGCGCCATCGTTGGGGGGGATCCCTCGGTATCCGTGCGAGAGCTCGGCATGGCGCGTGGCGGCAGGTTTGAGTTATCTACTGCAAATATACAACAATCGCGGCAACTGACCATCACTTAGCCCCACAATTTTTTAAGGTGGGTTCTATATGATTGTGTCGAGACAATTTTGTGGCGTGTTTTGATAGATTTTTGCTTAATGCGTGAAGATGTAGTGCTGGAGAGGGAAAAAACTAGGGCAACCCGTTGTGGTGGGTTGCCCTGGTGTGTATGGTTGAGCGGATAGCTTTCTTGGCTGTTTACTTCTTGGGAATCGTCAGCTTCTTGCCGGGACGCAGCATGTCGCTCTTCGCGCCATTGGCTCGCTTGAGCTCGTCGACTGTGACGCCGTTGCGTTTAGCGATCTTCTCGTAGGTGTCACCATCCTTAACCTCGTAACTCTTGTTACCGCTTGACCTGTTGGTCGAGGTTGACTTGCTGTTGCTTGAAGAATTCTTGTTGCTTGATGTTGAAGAATTCTTGTTGCTGCTGGTTGTGGTTGAATTGCCTTTCTTGGGAATCGTCAGCTTCTTGCCTACACTCAGGTTGTCGTTCTTCGCGCCATTGGCTCGCTTGAGCTCGTCGACGGTTATGCCGTTGCGTTTAGCGATCTTCTCGTAAGTGTCGCCTTCCTTAACCTCATAGGTGCTGGTGCTAGCAGCCTTCTTCTTAGCCTCTTCGGCTTTCTTCTTGGCAGCTTCATCGGCTTTCTTCTTGGCAGCTTCTTCAGCGGCCTTCTTCTTGGCAGCTTCTTCGGCTTTCTTTTTAGCTGCTCTTTTCTTAGCCTCCTCAGCTGCTTTCTTGCGAGCTGCTTCCTCATCGGCAGCACGCTTAGCGGCAGCCTGTTTTGCTGCTTCCTGCTCAGCCTTGATTCTTGTTTCCTCGGCGGCCTTCTTCTTGGCAGCTTCGGGGTCAATCACAGGAGCTGCCTTTCTCTTGGCTGCGGCTTCCTCTTCGGCTTTCTTTTGATCCTCTTCGGCTTTCTTTTTCTTAGCAGCCTCCTCGTCAGCCTTTGCCTTGGCCGCTTCGGCCTTCTGTTTTACCTCCACGGTGTTGCACTTGATGGTGATGGTGAACTGAGAGTTCACAGGCTGTCCCTTCCTGAAGGCGGGTGTGAAGCCGGTCAGTGAGTTAGCCACGCGCATGGCCTCGAGGTCAAATTCCTTGTCTTTTGAGCTGTTGTCGACAGTGGCATTGGTGACCTTGCCTTGCTTGTTGACGGTGATTTTGACCTTGGTTGCCAGTATCTTGCCGCTTTGCATCGACTGCTCGGGGCACTCGTGGATGTAGATGGTGCGTGACTGTATCTGCTGGTCGGGGTGCGTAGCCTTGTTGTCTACTTTGTTCTCGTTGTAGATCTGGTTGTCGGGCACCGGCTGGGTGGTTGCCGGTTTTACCTGGGTCTTGGGAGCCTCTACCTTGGCGGGCACCTGTTTGTTCTCTGAGTCTTTGCCGTTCTGGATCAGTTCGGGGCGTTGTGCTTCCTTACCCTGTTCCACGTCATGCACGATGGTGGTGATATCGGTGTTGTTCTCGGGTGCTGCCAGTGTGGTGTGGCGGTATCCCACGAGCATCACGCTGCGCAGGTACTCGATCTCCTCGGAGGTGATGCCGCTTGCCAGCCAGTATTTTTCAAAACAGGTGGTGAGGTCATCGCCCGGGGCGCCCTGTTTCTCCATCCAGGGGATCATCTTGTGGAATCCCACGTGGCTGCGCGGACGGTTAAAGCCGTTGAAGCACGAGAGCTCGTAGTCGCGGCACAGGTCGGGACCGCTCATGCCCAGCAGACCACCGATGAGGAAACTCAGCGTGCCACAGCGGTCGCAGCCCACGTGGCAGTGCCAGTTGACGTTGCGGCCTTCCTTGAGGCGCGCGATGAGCCAGCGCAGGTCGTCGACATAGGCCTGGCGGTACTTGCCGCCAGCCATCGCTCCCACGTAGCTGTCGTTGACAATGTTGATGAACTTTACATTGTCGCCCAGGGGTGACTTGGTGTTCTTGTTCTCGCCTCGCAGGTCGAGCTCGGCGGTAACGTCCAGGTTGTCCACGAAGTCGTGGCGTCCCTCGTCGGTCACGTTGTCAAAGTAACCGCTGCGGTACATGCGTCCATACTGCAGGAAGCCTCCCAGCGAGGAGGTCCATCCGCCCATGTCGCGCACGTTGCGCACTCCGGCCACGCGTATCATGCGCAGCTGGCCGGTGGTCTTGTACTTGCCGCTCGACAGTTCCTTGACCACTTGTCCGTTGTTGACCTCTTCTACCTTATAATAGTATATGAGGCCGGGCAGGTTGTTGCGTATGATGTAAGAGCTCACCTTCTCCTCGGGGTAGAATGTAGAGACGTTGGCCGAGAAGTCCTCATAGGTGCTCACGGTGATGCGCACGCGGTTGCCGTCGGTCAGGTCGCTGCGGTTCCACGACACGGTCTTGCCGGCGGGCCAGTTGAGGTTGGGGCCATACTTGTCCTTGTCGACATACTTCTTCACCACCGACATCTTGTAGTCGTCGTTGGTGTTATAGGTCTCGTCGTTGAGGAATGCCTGCACTCCGGGGTTCTCGATGTTTATAAGCTCGATGTCTTCGTCCTGGGCCCATGCCACTGAGGCGAAAACAAGTGAAAATATCAGTAATATATGTTTCATTAAATTCGGTGTTTCCTATTTATACGGGTGCAAAGGTACTACTTTTTTTGCAATAACTCTCTATTTTAACTTACTTTACGTTTCGTCTACCTTGTTTGTAACAACACGGGTAGAGGATAATCTCGCGCAGATCTCGCAGATCTCGCATCATAATATTATTCAGAAATTAAAAATAATTAGAATAATTAAATGTCTATAAATTAAATATTTAGCAAGAAAGATTAGACAAAGGAATTATTTGGATTATTTTAATTCATGGAGGATAAATCCTTGAAAAACGCCAGCTCGGGGCTATGGCGAGGCTGTTGCTGCCCTATTACTGCCCCTTGGATTGATTTTTTTTTTGTACAATCAAAATTTTATAACTATCTTTGCACCACTCTAGTAATCAATATTGACCGATGAATATATCAAATATACGTTATTATGTTATGGCCCTGCTGGTGGCCGCGATTGTACTTCCTTCGTGCTCACACAAAGGAGAAAAAGATGAAAACTTTGATAAGACGCTTGTAATCAACGAGGTACTTACTTCTAACCGAACCGGACTGCTCGACGAGGACGGCGACTTGACCGACTGGATCGAGATAAAGAACATCAGCGACAAGGACGTGTCGCTCAAGGACTATGTCCTGACCTCTGAGAAGAAGAAGAAGGAGGAAACCGCCGGTGAGGACGGAGCCGACAAGAAAGATAAGAAGGAAAAAAAGAAAGATAAGAAAAATAAAAAGGACAAGGCCGACAAGGATGGCGGTGATGACGCCGAGGTCGAAATGGAGACCAAGGAATGGGTGTTCCCCGACGTTACCGTCAAGGCCGGCGAGTGCATCCTGGTGATGGCAAGCAAGAAGGACCGCGCCAAGGCTGGCAAGGAACTGCACGCCAGCTTCAAGGTGCCTGGCAAGAACACTCACCTGCAGATCGTTTCGCCCAGCGGTACCATCATGACCGACTTCAAGGTGGACGAGCTCGAGCCCGACCAGTCGTGCTTCCGCAAGGAGGACGGCACCTACGAGAAGACCTATAAGGTGACCCCCGGACAGGACAACGACGAGAAGGGATTTGAAGCCTACAACGAACTCATCGACAGCCAGCGCAAGAGCCCGCTGCTCATATGGGAATTCATGACCCGCAGCGAGAACAAGTCGCTCAACTGGGTGGAGGTGAAGAACGTGGGCGACCAGCCCGTGGAGCTGCAGCAGTATGCCCTCACCACCAACCTCGACAAGGAGGACAAGCGCTGGAACTTCCCCGCCGTGACCCTCGAGCCCGGCAAGACCTATACCGTGCAGCTCGCCGGCAAGAGCGCCGACGAGAAACGGCCGGAGCAGTCTACCCTCAAGACCAACAGCTCGGAGACCATCATCCTGTGCAAGGACGGCAAGTTTGTCGACGGCGTGTGTGCCAAGACCACCAAGGTGGGCTCTTCGATTGGGCGCGTGGAGGGGCGCAAAGGTTTTTTTTACTTTGAATCCCCGTCGAGGAATGCCGACAACACGGCAACCCCTTACAGGACAATAGCTCAACTCCCGAGGCTTGACAAAGCCCCGGGCGTTTATCTTAAAGAGGATAAGCTCGTGCTCCATTTCCCCGAGGACCGCACCATCCACTACACCCTCGACGGCTCATGGCCCGGAAAAGGCTCTAAGGTGTACCAGGACTCCATCGTCATCGACACCACCACCGTGGTGCGCGCCTATGACGAGGGCGACAGCCTGATGATGTCAAGCCCCGTGATGACCGCTACCTACGTGATGCGTACCGAGCACACGCTCCCCATCGTGAGCATCTCGGTCAACGACGGCGACCTCTACAACCACAACAGCGGCATCTATGCCGATGGCCCCGGCTTCAACAGCGAGTGGCCCCACATGGGCGCCAACTACTGGAAGGACTGGGAGAAACGCGCCCACGTGGAGCTTATCGACGGCAAGGAAGGCTTCTCGGTGGACTGCGGCCTGAGGATCTTCGGCGGCTTCTCTCGCGCCGAGGCCAAGAAATCATTCTCGATCAAGTTCCGCAACCGCTACGGAGTGAACGAACTCAAGTATGACCTCTACAACCGCGGCAAGGCGGTGGAATACAAGAACTTCGTGCTGCGCTCAGGGTCGCAGGACTATGCCCGCTGCATGATACGCGACGAGTTCTTCACCAGCCTCATGGCGCCCGAGTGTCCCACGATGCTCGTCCAGGACTACCGCCCCGTGGCGCTGTATGTCAACGGCAAGTACTTTGGACTCTACTACATCCGCGAGAAGATCGACCGCCACTTCGTGGCCCGCAAGCTCGGCACCTCGGACGACGCCATCACCATCCTCATGTCGCTGTGCTACAACGAACTGGGCTCTAAGGTGCGATTCCGTGAACTCCTCAACTATGTCAGCAGCCACGACATGAGCAACAAGGAATACTTCGACTACGTGAAGACACAGGTCGACTTCACCAGCCTCATCGACCAGGAACTGGGCGAGTTCTACTCGGGCAACGCCGACCTGGGCAACGTGCGCTACGTGTGCTCGGCCGACGAGGACTGCGACCAGAAGTGGTACTTCGTCTACTACGACATCGACGCCTCGTGGAACAACTACCTGCCCCTGTCCAAGTACATACACCCCGCGGCAACGGGCAACGTGGCGCTGCAGACCAACCTCGTGCATCACCTCATGCGCAACGATGAGTTCCGCCAGCTGTTCCTGGAGCGCGCGTCACATCACTTCCACAAGACCTTCTCGCCCAAGCATGCGTCAAAGGTGTTTGACGACCTCATCGAGACCATCCGTCCCGAGATGGAGCACAACTGCAAGCGCTGGCCCAACCTCAGGTATGATCGCTGGGAGAAGAACATAGCCGATTTCCGCGCGCAAATCCTCACCAAGCCCGCCCTTATGCTTAAAGACCTGCGCCAGGAACTCAACGTCACCCCCGAGGAAGACAAGAAATACTTCTCCGACCTCGACCTGTAATTTACCTGCCCCCTCGACTCATTACACATCACTTGAAATCATAACCCGGTTTACATATGACAACACAGCATCTAGACCCCGGCACACTCCTGCAAGGAGGAAAATACAAGATTGTTCGCCACTTGGCAAGCGGAGGATTTGGAAATACCTATGAAGCCTTGGACGTAAACCTCGACAAGAAGGTTGCTATCAAGGAGTTCTTTGTAAAGGATTTCTGCACCAGGGATTCTAACACGACAGTGGTTCTTGTTGCCACGGCAAGCAAGAAGGCACTCATCAACCACCTGAAGCAAAAGTTCATTGACGAGGCCCGTGCCATAGCCAGCATGGAGCACGAGAATATAATCAAGGTCCAGACCCTGTTTGAGGAAAACGACACCGCCTACTATGTCATGGACTACATCGACGGCGAGTCGTTGAGCGATCTCGTCAAGAAACGTGGTCCTCTCCCCGAGGATGAGGCTGTTGCCATTATCAAGAAGGTGGCAGATGCCCTCGGCTACATGCACAAGCAGGGACGCTATCACTTGGACGTGAAGCCTGGCAACATCATGATGAGGAAAGACGGGAAGGTGATACTCATCGACTTTGGCTCGTCAAAGCAGTATGCCGAGGTTGGTGGCGAGAACACCGCTACACTCACGCCTTGTTACACCCCGGGATATGCACCTGCCGAGCAGATGCACACAAAACACACTGAATTCTCGGCAGCTAGCGATGTGTATGCCCTTGGAGCAACATTGTACAAGCTCCTCACCGGCCTCACGCCCCCATCGGCAATAGACCTGTTGAACGACGATGAGACGCTCAGCTGTCCCGACACGCTAAGTGAAACTACGGTTGCTGTGATAGAAAAGGCAATGATACCTCAGCGCAGTAAACGACTGCAGACTACCAGCGAGTTCACACAATTGTTGAATGATGAAGCCACTGAAACCTCAAAAGCTCAAGGTGACAAACAAAAATTTTGGTGGACCAAGGAAGGGCTTGTACCTGTTTCTACGCAGAAATTCGTGAGAGATTCTAGGTCTTGGTTCTTACTAATATTGCTGCTCACGCTATGTGGGCTCTCAGTATGGTTTCTAGGATATATTATTTTAAGGTTTTGGTGGTGGAGGAACTATAATTTGCTGGTTTATAATCAACTTGAGATTATGTTAGGAATAGTGACTATTGTATCGAGTTGGTTTGTCATTAGTAAAACACGTTTAATGCCTAACAGATATGTGAAGCGTAAAAAGGAACTTGAGCAAACCGACTTTATCGAGCACAATTATGATGATTGGAAATTTGCAATTGTTGCGCGTGGAGATGCAAAGAGTAGGAAATATGGTTTGTTTGATGCGAAAAAACTACGCTTGCTTGTGCCTTTCAGGTATGATAGCATGAAATGGAACGAAAGAGATAAAACCCTGGTGGTGAAGCTGGACAACGAGAAATTTGTCATCGACACCAAAGACAATCAATTCAGATAACGCATATCCCCCGCCCGTTTTCGGGGTGGGGTAGTAGCGTGAAAGGAAAATATCATAGTGGATAACACTCAAGTCCACCTGAGTGTTATCCACTATGATATTTTCCTTTTCTGTTTGTGGTACCTTTATTGGGGTGTGGAGGAGGGAAAACAGTAACCGCGCCGGGGCCTGTTTGTGTGGCCGGGGCGCGGTTGTATTGTTTTGGTCCTCACTCGGGGTGAGGGAGCAAAGGCTGGAATTAATCCTCCTTAGCGCGGAGCTGCTGTACGTAAACAGCCTTCATCATCTTCTTGCGGTTAGTCACTGAGGGCTTCTGGAATGCCTGACGTGCGCGGAGCTCTTTGATGATACCAGTCTTCTCTGCTTTTCTCTTGAATTTCTTAAGGGCGCGTTCGATGTTGTCGCCTTCCTTTACGGGAACGATAATCATAATTGTTGTTGTTTTTAAAAGTTTATAATTTGTTTGTTGTTAAAGTCTCGTTGGTCCTGCTGCACTGGCAAGCATAGCCGGCACATGCATTGATGCCGCAAACCGAGCGACATACAGGATGAAAATAAATTGTAAAAGTTGTGATTTCCGCTCTCTTGCGTGCTCCTTCACGGCGGGGCATAGCTATAGCCCACGCATAGCACACTGGGCAGCGGCGCGCCCATGCTAAAGGGATAATATGTTGTCTATCAGTATCTAAGCGGGTTTAAACAAAACCTCCTTTCAGTTTAGCACTGCAAAGTTAGTGATTTTCTTTGAATTAACAATAAAAATGCCACTAAAATTTTTAGCTTTCGTCTCACGTAAGCCTTTTGCAGTAAGTCCCACGCAGATCTCGCAGATTTTGTTTTTTTCCACAGAGTCACAGAGGTCACAGAGAAAGTGGATATATACCCCGCTTCATTCTACACTCATTGTATGCCATAAAAGATTCCCAAGAATTTGTCATGACATTTGCTTGTAGCTTGAATGTAAAGGGGAGGGTATACCAAACAGACACTGCCTGGCCGTTTAGACGGCCTGGCTTGAATCGTGGCAGCGACTTGCACACTCGAACAGCCTCCTTATCGAGTTCCTTGTCAACCGAGCGGACTACTTTGACTTCGCCAACCTTGCCGTCCTTGCCAACGACGAATTGCACAACGACCTTGCCTTGGATTCCATTCTCCTGAGCCATAGTTGGGTACTGGATGTGAGAGCTGAGATACTTCATAAGTGCCGCATCACCTCCGGGGAATGTGGGCATCTGCTCTACTGATTTGAAAATTTTCCTCTCTTCATCGTTCAGTTCAAATGCTTTTACTTTATTGAAGTAAATGGATGTGGTATAATTGCTAATATTTTGGGATTCCTCATATTTTTCTTCGACATATTGTTCTAATGCTTTGTGTAATTTGCGTTTAGATGAATATAATGATGATTTAAGTTCTGAATAAACTTTGTTTTTCGGCAGTTTCTCTTCTGTTTTTTTTATTTTAGTTTCTAGTTTAGTTTCTAGTTTTTCAATTTTTTCCTCTAGTTTTTTAATTTTGTTTTTTAGCAGTTCTTCTTTTTTTTCTAAATTGGTGCATTCTTTGCTGATATCTGTGACGTTTTTTGACAAGTTTTTTTGTGCTTGCATGGTCAAAGTGAAACACAAGCACACGATAAGAATAAATATATTTTGAAGTATTCTCATAGCATCAATTATTTGAGAATTTGAGTATTTTGACAAAGGTGTCAATTATTTTTTTTGACATGAAGCCATATTGGATTATCTCTTTGAAATCATCAATAGTCTTGTCAAGGTATGGAATGGATTTGTCAGCCTGCTTGTAGCAGTTTTTGTAGTATTCATTGTTGGATAAGGCATTTTCAATTTGTAGCACTGGATTGCTGCTTTTCCAATTTGTGTCCCTGATGGTCTCGTCAAAAAACGAAATCATTATATTGTTGTATTCGTCGTAACGACGAAGTTTTTCGATTGAGTTTGAGTTTACCTCGGGGTGATAGAGTTCAAGATATTTTAGATAGCCATTTACTGTTGATTCGATGTATTTGGATTTTATGAGATCATCTGCTATAGAACTTATGAAGTCGAGATCATTGTTGATTGAGTCACTTTGATAGTTGGATGCTGATGTGACGTCATACGATTTTTCCACTAAAATTAGTCTTTTTTCATTTATTTCTTCCAGTTGTCTTAAAATTTCATCCCTTTCGGCTTTTATTGCAAGTATCAAGTCCTTTTTGCAGGATTTTAGTTTGGCTTTTAGTTCTTTCTCTTTGTTTTGCAGGGCGGTGAGTTCTTGTTCGCGGTCTAGTACCTCCTGTTTCAGTTTTTCGTTTTGTTTTTTCAAGACGACGTATTGGTCGGCGAGTTGGAGGGTTTCCTCGGCATTCTGGGCGTGGGCCGGGATGCTGAGTGCGACGGCCAGCATGACTGCAATAACAAGGAGATGATGTATTTGTTTCATAAATGTTGTATGCTGTTTTATATCAGTGACGTGAGGGTGTCCCAGGCGGTGGGGAAGGGGAGCCACAAGGCTGAGAAGACGCTGCGTGAGGGCCACATCGACACCAGCAGCACGAGCAGGTTGAAGGCCTGGAACGTGTGGATGTAGGCGTAGGAAAACAGCAGCGGGAACTGGTTGATGTCGGGCTGGTGGCTACCGGTCTGGCTCTTGAAGCAGTAAAAGTGGAAAGCGACGGTGATGCCCAGCAGGATGTCAAATATCCATAGGGCTTCGTCGGCGATGATGCATCTCAGCAGCAATGCCACGTAGGTGAAGATGGGCAGGCAGTAGGGGGCCAGGGCCTGTGGCACGGTGCTCAGGTGGCCGGACCCGCTGGTGCTCACCTCGCCGCTGCCCTCGCCGGCCTGGAAGGAGTGGACGCGTCGCATGAACATGAGTGCCACCACGATGTGGGTGAGCTCGTGGGAGAAGGTCTCGAGCCAGGTGATGTTCTTGTTGATGAAGCGGTGGAGCAGGGCATAGATGCCAATGCCTGCCGCCATCCACTTGTAGAGCATCAGGTTGCCCCAAGCGCTGCTGGTTGGCGAGAAAAACATGGTCGATGCCACCCACCGTGCATAGCACAGCGTTATCACTAGCATGGCTGCCAGTATAATCCAGTATATGGGAAGTCTGTTCTTCATCACGGCCTATAGGTTGTGTGGGGTGAATTGGGTAAAACGGTGGTTACCACAGCGATAGTTGGCGCGGGTCGACCTTGGGTTTGGGCTCGGGCGCTGGCTCGGGTTCGGGCTCGGGTTCGGGCCCGGGGATGGGGTCGGGTTCCACGGGGATAAGCCAGTCCACGTCGTCGATGTCGTCGAGTGTGATTCCCAGCGCTTTGCCGAACATGTCGTCGTCCTGCTTGGCCGGTGTTTCCTCAAGAACAGGAGTCTGCAGTAGCGGTTCGGCTGGCTTGTCCTCGTGGGAGCCTTCGCTGGCCTCGGGCAGTAGGTCGATGGTTTTGGCCTGGGGCTGTTGTGGCTTGTTCTTGCGGTGTTTCTTCTTGTTCTTGCGGCCGTTGGGTCGTGGCTCGGTCTCGGGCTTGTGCCCGGTGGCAGGAGTGTCCTCGGCGGGTGTGTCGGCGGGGTCGGGCTCAAAAGTCAGCACAACGTTCTTCGCAGCCTCATGCTCGGCCGCGGGTGTGCTGGCGGTGCTGCTGTGCTTGAGCTCGTCGAACTTGTCCTGCAGTTCCTGTCTGTTGCGTTTCTCGTCCTCTAGTCCCTGGGCTGCAGTGGCTAACTGCTTGTCCTTCTCGTCGAGTTTTTTCTTGAGTTCTTTGACCTGGGCCTCGAGTGCATTGACTTTGTCCTTGGCACCGGAGTGCTCCATGTTGGCCACTCCCAGCTGTCTCAGGGCTTTGTCGCGTTCCTTCTCGGCCTGGGCGATCTTGTCGCTGTTCTTGCCGGCTTCGTCAAGCTGTTCCTGCAGGTCGTCGTTCAGTATGTGTGCCGCCTGCAGTTCCTCGCGTGCCTGTTCCAGGTCCCTGGCGGCCTGCGCGGCCTGTTGCTGCTTGTCTTTTAGATCCTTTTCGAGTTCCTCGAGCCGTGATTTGGTCTCGCGGGCCTCGTTGCGGGCCTGCCGTGTCTCGTCCTTGGCGCGGTTGAGTCTCTCGCGTGTCTCGTCGTGTTGCTTGCGTGCCTTGTCAAGGTGGGCACGAGCCTCGTCGGCTGCCTTGATTTGCTCGTCAAGGCTGTCTTTGTAGCTCTCGGCCAGGCGTGCTGCGCTTTGCACCTGCGACTTGAGGTCGTTGATGCGGTTGGCCAGCTCCACGTCGCGGCGGTTGTGCTTGTCGTGGGTCTCGCGTGCGCTGCGGTTGAGCCGTTCGATGTCTTTGTTGAGCTTGGCGTTCTGTTCCTGTGCGAGTTGCAGCTGTGCCCTGAGTTCGTCGCTCACGTCGATGTCCCGGCTTTCGAGCTGCGCGATGCGTTCCTTGAGAGCCTTGGTCTCGAGTTTGGTGCGGTTTTTGTAGGCCTCCATCTCGTTGATTCTCTCCTCGATTTGAGCTGCGATGGCAAGGTTGGCGTTGGCCTCGGCCAGCTGCTCGGTGAGCGTTGTTATCTGCTCGTTGTCCCTCACGGCCTGGGCCTTGAGAGATTCTATGGTTGCTGTGGCCTGGGCGAGTTTCTCGTTGAGCTGCAGCATGGTTGCCTTGTTCTCTTCGAGCACCTTGGTGCACTCGTCGAGTTTGTCTTGCAGCTCTTTGTTGGCCTTCTCGGTCTCGGCGTTGTTGGTGGCTGGTGCTGCGGTGCTACCGTCCCCGGCAGGCTTGGTGCCGGTCAGGTGGGGCGCCAGGGCTTTCTCCACGTCGCTGCGCTGGGTGTCGGCGTTGATATATTGCTGCATCATGGGCGGCAGGGCGGCGTTGATGAGTCCCACCACGGTGTCTATCAGACTGCTGTTGTCGATTGTGGCCGGTGCTTCGGTCGATGCGGGAGCAGTGGCGGCTTCGGCTGCAGGTGTCGTGGCTGTCTCGGCCTTGGGTTCCAGGTCGGTTATCAGCACAGTGCCTTCTTGGGGCATGACCGGCTGTTGCAAGACGGGCTCGGCCTTCTCGGGTTGCTGCACTATTGTTTCGACCCGGGCAATGTTGTGTTGCACCTCTTGCTGCTCTTGCTGCGGCTCGTCGTCGGGGAATTTCACACCGTGTGGCTGTCCGTGCCTGGGTTTCTTGGGCAATGCTGTCTCCATGATGCGCGGACGGCTGTTTCCCGAGCGGCTGGTTGGCTCGGGTATCACGACGAGGCGCTTGACGTCTTTCTTCTTGTCGCGTTCGCGCTCGCTGGCTGGACGTGCGGGTACCACATACTCCTCGGCGTCGCCGTTGTGTGCGCGCTCGTCTACCTGTTCGTCGCCCAGCTGAGCCGGGCGTTTGCCGTCGCTGTCCTGGTCTTGGTCGTCATCTCGGTGAAAGGGGTTGGAATAGGGGGTGTAGTTTCCCTCGTCGTCCATGTCCTCGCCCTCGCCGTTGAATCCAAGCGCTCGTTTCAGGTTATTAAAGAATGACATCGTTATCTTGTGTTTTTATTGTTGTTCTAGTTCTAGTTATCTGTTCTCGGGCTTCATCACCACGCCCAGGCTCTTGAGGCCGTTGATGGCCACGCGCAACGGGGTGTCAAAGGTGACGATGCGCAGGTTGTCGCTCTCGTAGCTGGCGGGTTGCGATGCCAGGTACTGCTCGTCGAGGACGCTGCCGTCCTGGTCCTCGCCCACGGTGAAGTAGCCCACACCGAACGAGGTGAGGTTCTGGAAGAAGTGCGACCCCTGGCTGGGCTCGATGCGCTTGCCGGGGAGTGACTGCTCCACGATGAGTCGTGCCTGGGCAATGTCGGTCCACCTGACGGGAATGCCCAGCGCTTCGTCGCTCGACCCCCATCGTCCCGGGCCCACGAGGATATAGTTTTGCCCCGAGGATGTAAAGTTACAATTAATTTTTGCAATCTCACTAGCGATTTCCCTATTATTTTTGAAAGAAAAACGCTCGGGCTTGACCATCACCACGGCGGTGATGCCGTCTGTGAGCCCGTGTCCCAGTGCTTTGGCGCTGCTAATCAGTATCTTGCCGCTGTCGCTGGTGTCAATCTCGTCGTCGAGCATCTCGCGGCGGTCGACCATGGGTCTGATCTGCAGCCAGTAGATTTCGCCGCGGTTGTCGTCGCTGGGCGACCGGGCGATGTTGCCGGCAAACTCGATCTCGACGGGGCGTCCCATCTGTTCCTGACCCAACCTGAGCATGAACTGCAGCGCGGGGGCTAGCGGGAACACGCCGTGCTTGAGCACGTTGGCAAAGGTGACGAGATGGCGGCCGCGCGAGGCGCAGCTGTCGGTGATGTAGTCGTTGCTCGCGTCATAGGTCGACACGATGTACTGCAGGTTGCCGGCGCGTGCCTCGTCCTGCACCGGGAGGTGGGGGATGTTGAATCCCTCGTCGAGCGAGAATTGCTGGCCGGCCTTAGCGGTGTCCAGTGCACACAGGGTGCGCTGGGTGTCGCGCAGGGCCAGCTCGGTGGTGCTCGTCTGCAGCACGTGCTTGGGACGGGCGGGGGAGAACCTCAGCGCCTGGCCGCCGTCAACGATGTGCTTGCCCAGGCCTGTCGCCAGCTCGACCACGCCGTCCTCGGGTTGCTCGCCGCCCGTGGGATAGTAGTTGAGCGACCGGCCCACGCCCGAGAAGGCGGGGTAGTAGTAGTCGCCGCGCTGCTGGCCCACCACTTCTTGCATTATCACCGCCATCTTCTCCTGGTCGATGACGTTGCTCGTTGCCACCATGTAGGCCTTGCTCTGCTCGTAGAACACGCTGGCATACACCGCCTTGACGGCCCGGGACAACAGCTCTACGCCGCTTTCCTTATCGTCGAGGTGGGGTATCATGTAGGTGGAGTAGATGCCTGCGAAGGGCTGGTAGTGGCTGTCCTCGAGCAGGCTCGATGAGCGCACGGCGATGGGGCCTCCCATCACGTTGTACAGCGAGCGCAGGTCTTCGATGATAGACTGCGGCAGGCTGGCCTCGAGGAAGGCATTGAGTATTTCCTGGTCGGGTGCCGTGGACAGTGCCAGCGGGTACAGACCGTTCATCTCCATGAACTCGTCAAAGACGTCGGTACACAGCACCACCGTGTGTGGTATCTTGATGACCGCGCCGCCGAAGTTGTCACACACCGGGTTGCGCTTGATCATCGCGTCGATGAACGCCAGGCCACGGCCCTTGCCGCCCAGCGATCCCTGCCCGATGCGGGCAAAGCTCGAGTAGCGGTCAAAGCGGTCGCGCTTGAACTCGGCAACCACGCCGCGGTTCTTCATGCGGCGGTATTTCACAATCATGTCCCACACCAGCTGCTTCACCGACTGTGCCTCGTCGATGCTGTTGAGGCGGTGCATCTTGATCACCTGGGCCACGGGGAACAGCGCGCGCGAGTAGAGCCAGCGCGAGATGTCGTTGCGGCTTGCATGATACAGCAGTGACTCGACGGGCACCTTGTTGATGCCGTATTGGAGTCCCTTCAGGTCCTTGAAGCGCATGATCTCGGTGCCGTCCTCGGGGTTGCGGATGATGAAGTCGCCAAAGCCGAAGTTGTCCATGATGGCCTTGCCCAGGTCCACGGGCAGTTTCTTGGAGTTCTTGTCCAGGAAGCACCCGTTGAAGGCCTCTACAAGCGAGGCGTTCTCGCTCTCGCTCGACTCGATGATGATGGGCAGGTAGGGGTCGCGGCGGTGCAGCTCGTGGGCCAGTTTGATGCCGGCCTTGCTGTCCTTGGCTCCATCACGCATGAACGACACGTCGCTGATCACGCCCAGCATGTGCTCGTGGTAGGTGTTGTAGAGCATCATCGCTTCCTCGTAGTTGCGGGCGAGCATCACCTTGGGACGGCCGCGCATGCGCAGCATCGACTCGTGGGCGTTGAGTGCCTCGGTCGAGAAGATGAGGCTCTGGCGCAGGATGAACTTGTAAAGCGTGGGCAGGATTGATGAGTAGAACCTCACCGAGTCCTCCACGAGCAGGATCATCTGCACGCCCACCTCGTTGACGTCCATGGGGGCGTTCATCTTGTCCTCGAGCAGCTTGATGATGGCCACCAGCAGGTCCACGTTGCCTAGCCAGCTGAACACGTAGTCCACACCGCTAAGGTCCTCGCCCTCAATGCTGCGCGATACCTTGCGCGAGAACGGGGTGAGCACCACGATGGGCACGTCGCTGTGGCGCTCCTTGATCTCGATGGCCTTGTGGAAGGTCTCGCTGATGTCCACGCCTGGCATGGCGATGATGAGGTTGAACTGCTGCTTGTCCAGCGCCTCGAGTGCGCTGGCATAGTCGCGCACCCTGGTCACGCGCGGGGGCGAACTCAGGTTGAGCGACACGTATTCCATGAAGATCTGTTCCTCGACGCGGCCATCCTCCTCGAGCATGAACGCGTCATAGTCGCTCGCCACGAGCAGCACGTTGTAGATGCGTTCCTGCATCAGGTTCTGGAACTCCGTGTCCTTGAGGTATAGTTGGCTCAGCAGTGTCTCGTTCATCGTTTCTATGTACCTTATATAATATTGTTAACGCCAGTGCCGGTGGGGTGGGGCAGTGGGGGCTACTCTCCCTCTCCGGCCTGACGTCCTGTTTCGGGTTATTTAGCTCTTGGCCCTTGCCTTGCGGCGGCTGCCACCCTTCGAGGCGTTGGCCTCGTTGGCAACGATCTCGCGGCACTGCTCCAGTGTCAGTGTCGAGGCGTCCATCTTGCGGGGTATCTTGAAGTTCTGCTTCTTGTAGCTGATGTAGGGGCCAAAGCGGCCGTTGAGCACCTGCAGCTCGGGCTCCTCGTCAAAGGTGGCCAGCACTCGTGACGCCTCGGTGCTGCGCTTGGCCTCGATGAGTTCCTGGGCCTGCTCCAGCGTGAGCTCCAGCGGAGTGATGTCCTTGGGGATCGACACGAACTTGCCGGCGTGGCGCACGTAGGGACCGAAACGGCCCACGGCAACGGTCACCTCGCTGCCCTCAAACTCACCCAGCACGCGCGGCAACTCAAAGAGCTTGAGTGCCTCTTCCAGGGTGATGGTCGACACGCTCTGGTTTTGCTGCAGTGATGCAAAGCGGGGCTTCTCCTCGTCCTCGCTGCTGCCCAGCTGCACCAGCGGGCCAAAGCGGCCTATCTTCACGCTCACGGGCTTGCCGCTCTGCGGGTCGGTACCCAGCACGCGCTCGCCAACCTTGTGCTCGAGCCTCAGCGACGACACCTCCTCGATGAGGGGATGGAACGATGAGTAGAACTTGCCTATCTCGCTGTTCCACGTAGCGTTGCCCTCGGCAATGTCGTCAAAGTTTGTCTCCACGCGGGCTGTGAAGTTGTAGTCCATGATCGAGGGGAAATACTTGAGCAGGAACTCGTTGACTACCATGCCGATGTCGGTGGGGATGAGCTTCCCTTTCTCGGCGCCGGTGAGCTCGCTCTTGGTGCGTGCCGTGATTTTGTCTTTCTTCAGCACCATCACCTCATATTCGCGCTTCTCGCCCTTGCTCTCGCCCTTGACCACATAGTCGCGGGCCAGGATGGTCGAGATTGTGGGGGCGTAGGTCGACGGACGGCCGATGCCCAGCTCCTCGAGACGACGCACGAGCGAAGCCTCGGTGTAGCGGCTGGGCTGCTGGGTGTAGCGCTGCATGGCGGTTACCTCGCTGGCGGTCAGGTGACTGTTCTTCATCAACACCGGCAGGGTGTGCAGGTCCTCGCTGCTGTTCTCGTCATCGTTACTCTCTATATATACTTTAAGGAAACCGTCAAACTTGATCACCTCGCCGCTGGCGATGAACTTCTCGCTGCGGTTGCTCATCAGGATGTCCACCTGAGTGCGTTCGAGCTGAGCATCAGCCATTTGAGATGCCAGCGTGCGCTTCCATATCAGGTTATAGAGCTTCTTCTCCTGCGAGGTTCCCTGGATGTCGTGGTTGGCGATGAACGTGGGGCGGATGGCCTCGTGAGCCTCCTGGGCACCCTTTGACGTCGTGCGGTAGTTACGCACCTTCAGGTACTCCTCGCCAATGTTCTCCTTAATCTCCTGGCTTATAGTCGCAAGAGCCAACTTACTCAGGTTCACCGAGTCGGTACGCATGTACGTGATGTGACCGCTCTCATAGAGCGACTGGGCAACGCGCATTGTCTGGCTCACCGAGAAACCAAGCTTGCGCGAGGCTTCCTGCTGCAGCGTCGACGTGGTGAACGGGGGCGCGGGATTTTTCTTCACCGGCTTCACGCTCACGTCGCTCACCGTGAACTCGGCACCCTTGCAGTCCTCGAGCAGCGACATCGCATCGGCCCGGTCGCTGAGGCGGCGGTTGAGCTCGGCATGCACCGTAGCGCCGTCCTCAGTGGCAAAATTTGCAGTGGCGCGGTAGTAAACCTCACTGTTGAAACCCTTGATCTCCTCCTCACGCTCAGTGATGAGGCGCACGGCAACACTCTGCACGCGGCCCGCGCTCAGCGCAGGTTTGATCTTCTTCCACAGCACCGGTGACAGCTCGAAGCCCACGATGCGGTCAAGCACACGGCGGGCCTGCTGCGCGTCAACCAGGTTGATGTCAATCTCCCTCGGATTCTCAATAGCAGCCAGGATAGCCGGCTTAGTGATCTCATGGAAAACGATGCGCCGCGTGTTTTCAGGCTTCAGACCCAGCACCTCATACAGGTGCCACGAGATAGCCTCTCCCTCGCGGTCCTCATCGCTCGCGAGCCACACCATGTCAGCCTTCTGGGCTGCGGCCTTCAGTTCGCGCACGAGTTCCTTCTTGTCGCTCGGAATCTCATATATAGGTTTAAAATCATTCTCAACGTCAATGCTGAAGTCCTTCTTGTGCAAGTCACGGATGTGGCCATAGCTCGACATCACCGTGTACTCCTTGCCCAGGAACTTCTGGATAGTCTTCGCCTTAGCGGGAGACTCTACGATTACAAGGTTTTTTGCCATATTTATAACAATGTATTTTGAAATTTCGCCGCAAAGGTATAAAAAAAATCCCAATCCCTCCACCCCCATGCGCCAACAATTTCCCCCTCCCTCCACCTTATATATAATATATATAAAAAAATCTCACTCCTTTAAAAATCCCATGCCCCAGTGCCCCCGCCATCCTCTTTCCTGCGTTCCCTGTGCCCCTGTGCTCTCCGCCTCCCCGCTCCGCCTCCCTGCGTGAGTCCCGAGTGGTCCCGCGGGCGTCCTCAGTGTGGCCGCCGCCTCCCTCACGTCCGCCATCCCCTCTCCCTCTTCCTGTGCTCTCCGCCTCCCCGCTCCGCCTCCCTGCGTGAAGTCCCGAGTGGTCCCGTGGGCGGCCTCAGTGTGGCCGCCGCCCCCCTGTTACGTGCCTCCCTGCCGCCTTGAAAATGTAATAACATTTATTAACACATGATTTAACCACCAATGCGACAGTGCTTTACCTGCTTTCGGTTGAAAAATACCGAAAAAATAATCCTGAAATATTTTGCCAGTTCAAAAAAAAGCACTAATTTTGCACTCGCTTTCGGGAACACGGAAGCACACGATCATTGAAATGTTTGCAATTTGAGGAATAGAAATGACTGTGTAGAGACAAGGAAAAGGAATTCCGGAGTCCTCGTCAAGTCAAGATTCCACAACACAGGTTAAAACAGTAAATCAGCTAAATCACCGGAGTCCAGGTTCTCGGAGATGTCAGTAGCTCGTCCATTTAAAATTCTGAAAAGAAAAAAGACAAGATACAACAACGAAGAGTTTGATCCTGGCTCAGGATGAACGCTAGCGACAGGCTTAACACATGCAAGTCGAGGGGCAGCGCGGCGAGTAGCAATACCCGCTGGCGGCGACCGGCGCA
>JAZQPG010000165.1:0-3110 GCA_045628365.1 Sodaliphilus sp.
CATGAAGTTGTTTGACATGAAGTTCATCTGGAACTCACCGTCGCTGTTGCGGGCCGAGAGGTTGCCCACGCGCATAATCTTGGCCGAGAGGCCGTTGTCGCGCACGGCATCCAGGATGAGACGCTCGGCGTTGAACTTCGAGCGAGCATACTGGTTGTCAAGGCTCTGGCCGTAGTCGAGCTCGCGCTCAATCATGCGACGCTTGGGGTCGGGGAACCCGTTCATGCTGTGACCAGCCACGCTCACGGTAGAGACGTGCACGAGGCGTGAATCGCTTGCAAGGCACCACTTCACCAGGTATTCAACCGAGTTGACGTTAACCTCCTCGATGTCGTTGCCGGTAGAGAAGTGCTTCACGTTGGCAAGGCAGTTGATCACGGTGAGGTGCTTGTAGGGCAGCTGCATCACGGCGTCGGGGTTCATCATGTTTGTCTCCACGATGAACAGGCGGGTATCCATTTCCTCCTCAAATGCCTCGTCGAAGTAGTAGTAGAGCATCGAGCGCAGGCGGTCAGCCGCGCTCACTCCATCCTTGCCACGTAGCGGGCAGTAGATCTTGCCGTCATACTCTTTGAGCAAGTGGTAGAGCACATGTATGCCCAGGAAACCGGTGGCACCGGTGAGCAGCACATCGCCTATCTCCTGACGCTCGCCGTTGATGAGGTTCTCTATCGTGTTGTCCTTGAGCACCTCGGCATATACGTCGCTCGATGCGATCTCGTCGGCAGGCTGCTGCACATCCTCGCTGGCAACAGGCGTTGCACCCACAAACTCGGCAAGAGCGCGAGGTGTGCTGTGGGCAAACACGTCCTGGAATGCGACTTGATAGCCAAGCTTGGTTGCCTCGATGACCACCTTGATAACCACGAGCGATGTGCCGCCCAGTTCAAAGAAGTCGTCGGTTGCGCCCACCTTGTCAAGTTGCAGAATCGAAGCGAAGATGTCGCAGAACTGCTGCTCGGTCTCGTTGGCTGCTGCCACTTGGTCGGTTGATTGAGCGATGACAGGCTCGGGAAGCACCTTGACGTTGGTCTTGCCATTGGGCGTGAGCGGGAACTCATCAACCTGCAGGTAAGCGGTGGGAATCATATAGAGGGTGAGCGTTTTCTTGAGTTCGGCCTTCAAGTCGGCGATGTCGATTGCACGGTCGGCAGTGAAGTAAGCACACAAGTGGTCCTTGCCCTGGAGTTTCTTGATGAGCACAACAGCACTCTTGATGCCCTCGACCTTGACCATAGTGCTCTCCACCTCGCCCAGCTCGATGCGCAAGCCGCGCAGTTTCACCTGGTTGTCCTTGCGGCCCAGCACCATCACGTTGCCGTCGGGCAGCCAGCGAGCGTAGTCGCCCGAGTGGTACACACCGTCAACAAATCGTGCCGCGGTCTGCTCGGGCAGGTTGTTATAGCCCTTGGCCACCGAAGCACCGCCAATGAGCAACTCGCCTATCACGCCCACGGGCAGCTCGTTGCCATCGTTATCCACGATGAAGTTAGTATAGTTGACGCAAGGCTTGCCTATGTGGGGAATGTCGCCCACGGTGAGTTCGCTTGCGTGGCTGTTGGCAATGGTCTCGGTGGGGCCGTAGCCGTTGACGATGCGCAGGCCTTCAAACTCCTGCAACTTGCGCAGCAGTGCCAGCGAGAGCCCCTCGCCGCCCTGATATGCCATGTGCATGTTGCGCTTGAACGCGTCGTAGAAGACCTCGCTCTCGAGCAACTGCATGAAGCGCGATGTAGTGGCTGTCATGCAGTCAACATGATACTTGTCGATGAGTGCAGCAAGCGCATTGGGGTCGTTGCAGTCGTCATCGCCCACGAGCACGAGGGTCTTGCCCAGCATGAGGGGCGAACCAGTCTCCCACACCGACATGTCGAACGAGATAGTGGTGATACCCAGTGCGGCATGGCACTCGTTCTTGAGAATGCCCTGAATGAGGTTCTTGTCGCAGTGGTAGTTGCACACGCCCTTGTGCATGAGCTGCACACCCTTGGGCGTTCCGGTCGAACCCGAGGTGTAGATGAGGTAAGCCAGGTCATCGGGCTCCACATGCACGTCGGGGTTGGTCTCGTCGGTATTCTTTAACAGTTCCTCCACATCGACAGCGCGTCCGGGGAATTCGTCAAGACGGTCGGCAGTGGTGATGATGAACGGAGCCGCCGAGTCGTCAATGATGTGATTGATGCGGTCGGTGGGATACTTGGGATCGCAGGGGATATAGGCAGCGCCTGCCTTGAGCACACCATATTGCGACATGATGAGTCGGCTGGTGCGAGGCAGCAGCAGTGCCACGCGGTCGCCACGCTTGATGCCGCGCTCGATGAGGGCATGGGCCAGGCGGTTCATGTGGCGGTTGAGCTGGTCGTAGGTAAACTCTCCATCCACGGCAGCCATAGCGAGCGAATCGCTGTGGTCGGCAACAGATTTCTCGAAGAGCTTGTGGTAAAGTTTGATGGGTATCTCGGCACGCTGGGTCTCGTGGAAGGTGCCGATGAGGGCAGCCTGTGCGGGGCTCAACATCGAAACTTTCTTCACGGGAGAGTCGGGCGACGCCATGAAGCCAGCCAGCACAGTGGCCATCGAGTCGGCAAGACCCTGGGCAAGGCCGCGTGAGTAGCAAGAGTCGTCATATTGCATCTCGATGCGTGCGTTGCCGGCAGCATCTTCCTCGATGCTCACGATCATCTTGAACTTGGGCTGGGGATTTCCAAAGTGAGTAATCTCCACTGCATGCTCGCCCACAGCGAGCGCGCTGTGCATGCCCAGTTGGTACTGGTAGAACACGTCGGGGTGCAGGTCGTAAGCGGCCGAAAGCTCGGCAAACGGGTAATACTCGTGAGCCACAGCATTCACAAACTCGGCGGCGCATGCCTTGATGTAGTCTTTGACTGTGACATCGGTGAGATGGGTGGTGAGGGCAATCGTGTTGACAAACATGCCCACGGTGTCGCTCACCTTGACGTTGCTGCGGCCGTTGGAGATGGTGGCCATGCACACGTCGGGGGTGTTGCAGTAGCGGCACACGGTGTAGCCTGCCGCTGCGAGGAATAGGGCCGCGGGTGTGATGCCCAGCGTGCGTGCAAACTCGGTAGCAGCCTTGATATCAACGGGTG
>JAZQPG010000166.1:0-4214 GCA_045628365.1 Sodaliphilus sp.
GCCCACCAGCATACCCGAATTGCTGGGACGCAAGGTGACCGAAGCCGAGATAAACGAGATGGTAGACAAGTGCAGCCACGGCGGCAAGCTCGCCTACGGCTCTCTCGAGAAAATCGGCACCACTGCCATGGCCGCCATCTACAACATGGCAAATAAATAATCCATAAAAATCTGCTAAAATATGAAACTAAAGCTCTCTCCCACCGAGATTTTTGAAGCCTACGAAGCCCTCGACGAGCAAGGGAAAATGGAGTTCATGATGAAACTCATGGGCCATCTTCACGACACAATGGGATTTCCTATGCCCGATGGTATGGGAGATGAAGACGATAATGACGAATGGGGAAACAATCCACTTGACCCTGAAGAAGATCTTCTTCCATCTATGGGACTTACCACCATAGTGTGTCACCCCGAACGTCCCTCACGCCAACTCACCGTGCGCGTCGAACTCAAAGGCATAAAGCCCCCCATCTGGCGCAAGCTTGTTATTCCCTCAAACCTGATTCTTGAATCATTTGCCCACATCATTTTGTTGTCTATGGGGTGGGATATGGAGCATCTGCATCAGTTTGTTAAAGGAACCACGTTCTACTCTGTGCCTACAAGTGATGATGGTTTCGATATGTTCAGCATGATGGAAAACAAAGATTCTCGCAACTACACCATAGGTGACCTCATTTTCAACAAAGGCGACAAGTGCACATTTGAATACGACTTTGGCGACGGTTGGGAACACCTCATCACTGTTCAAGAATCACGAGACTACGAGGAGGGAGAAAACCGCAACCTTGTCACACTCATTGGCGGCAAACGAGCTTGTCCCCCCGAGGATATAGGCGGTGTGCCGGGCTACATGGACTTTTGCGAAGCCATCAAGAAACCCAGGTCTAAGCGTGCCAAGGAACTCATTGAGTGGTACGGCGACTATGACCCCGAGGAATTTGACCTCGAAATGTATCAATATGATATTGAGGACATCGACGGCAACGGAGAGGAAATGATTTATGAGTGACTTTTTCAAGACTGTAAAGGGCTTGTCGCAAGCCAAGTATACCGAGAAGATGAGCCGTTTCCGCGCGTTCGTCGAGCCCGTGCAGAGTGCCGACGAGGCCAAGGCCGACGTCAAGCGCTATGCCAACGACTACCACGATGCGCGCCACGTGTGTTGGGCCTACATGATAGGCACTGAACGCAACGTGTACCTGAGCAGCGACAACGGCGAACCTAGCGGAACTGCGGGGAAACCCATCCTGGGGCAAATCAACTCGTTCGGCCTGACAAATGTGGTCATTGTCGTTGTGCGCTACTTCGGCGGCATCAAACTGGGCACATCGGGCCTCATCGTGGCCTACCGCGAAGCTGCCCGCCTAGCAATCGAAGAGGCCGAGATACTCGAGTGCCACGAGCAGGCGCAGGTTTCGTTCACTTTCCCCTACCTGTCGATGAACGACGTGATGAAGCTTGTCAAGGGCGGCGACGTGGTGATGATAGACCAGCAGTTTGACAACACCTGCTCGATGACCCTGCAGTGCGATGCCGACAAGATGCCTGCACTGAAAGCCCGCATCGCCGACATCGACGGCACCTCTGTAATAGAAAAACCATAATCAACAAATCAAATAACGCAATTGTGAAAAGAACATTTCTATTTATAGCGCTTGCAGCTGCATTCATAAGCGCCGTTGCTGCCGATTTACAGGTAAAACAAGTTAACGTGAAACGCACTTGGGCAATATCTTCGAGCGAAGCCCAGGAGTATGCTCCCGAAGGCAGGACTCCAGGCATTGATGCTACCATTGATTTCCCCACTGGCAATGACAAGCTGTCACAAACCGTGGTCAAATGGATGGCTAGCAGTCTGGGCGTAGCTACGATAGCATATAGCAACGCCGAGCAATTAGTTGACGCCTATGCTCTCAACGTGAAAGAAAACGACAATGACATGACCATAGAGTTTAGTTTGACCAAGGTCTATGAGACAAATGAGCTTGTCAGCTATGAGATGCAAGGATATGACTACAACTGCGGAGCAGCTCATGGCATGCCCTATTGCCATGGCGTGACCTTCCGCAAGAGCGACTGCAAGGACATGAGCGACCTACTTGTGAAGAAGAACGCACGTATATCCCACCTGCTCAAAAAAGGGTTGAAAGAATATTTCAGCGTGACTACCGACAATCAACTGCAAGAAGTCCTGTTTGACGGCAACATACCTGTCAGGACACCGGGCAGTTCTCCCTGGGTTGTCAATGACGGAATCATGTTCCAGTATGGAGCCTATGAGATTGCACCCTATGCAGCAGGTATGCCCCAAGCGCTCATCTCCATAAAAGACCTGACGCCCTACCTTACCCCCGAGGCCATCAAATGCCTTAAAGTCAAACGATAACATCATCTGCCCCCACTGATTGACACCCTAATTGCGGTGCGTCAATCCGGAACTTAAAATCTATGATCACATTTGCTCTAAGCTTCATCGCATTGATTCTGGGATATTTCTTCTACGGCAAGTTCGTGGAGAAATTGTTTGGCCCTGACGACCGACCGACTCCCGCTGTTCGCCTCAACGACGGCATTGACTTCATGGTACTTCCAAGCTGGAAGATTTTCATGATACAATTCCTCAACATAGCCGGCACAGGTCCCATATTCGGTTCCATCATGGGAATGTGGTATGGTCCTGCGGCCTACCTGTGGATAGTGTTAGGCTGCATCTTCGGCGGAGCGACACATGATTACCTGGCAGGCGTGATAAGCCTCCGTAACGACGGCATGGGTCTTCCAGAAATAGTGGGCAAATACCTGGGAACCACAATGAAGAACATCATGCTGGTATTCTCTCTTCTGCTGCTCATCATGGTGGGGGCCGTGTTTGTGTTGAGCCCTGCCACGTTGCTCTCGGGCATGTTCAGCGACGGTGTGTTCTCGGGGCTGCTAGTGTGGATGCTCATAATCTTCGGTTACTACATCATCGCGACCATGATGCCGGTAAACAAAATCATAGGCAAGATTTATCCTCTCTTTGCTTTCTCAATCATCTTCATGGGCATCGCATTGTTTGTGATGCTCGTGATCAAACACCCGCAAATACCAGAATTGTGGGACGGCCTTTACGACATGGGCAAGGCAAAACTAGGCATCAAGAGCCCCGACAGCATGATTTCGGCCATGTTCATTACCATCGCCTGCGGAGCCATCAGCGGGTTCCATGCCACACAGTCGCCCATGATGGCGCGTTGCCTCAAGAGTGAGCGCCAGGCACGTCCTGTGTTCTACGGAGCAATGATCACCGAGGGGCTTGTAACGCTAGTATGGGCAACCGTGAGCAGTTGGTTCTTTTACAGCGAGGGATGGCGCGAGGTTTGTTCTCCCGAAGTCGTAGCGGCATTTACAGGCCAGAGCGAACTCACCGTCACGCAGTTTTTCTCTGCACCCAAGGTTGTGATGCACGTGTGCAACGGATGGCTGGGAGCGATAGGCGGCCTGCTGGCAATAATGGGGGTGATATTCGCCCCCATCACCACCGGCGACACTGCGCTGCGCTCGGCACGCCTCATCGTTGCCGAGAATTTCAACTACGACCAAAAGCCCATTTTCAAGCGACTCATTATCTCCATTCCCATTTTTGTGGCAACGCTGCTGATGCTTTTGTGGCAACTCGACAATCCCGACTCGTTCAGCGTGCTTTGGAAATACTTTGGGTGGGCCAACCAGACGCTTTCGGTATTCACCCTGTGGGCAATCACCGTGTATCTGGCAAGAAAGAAGGTATTCTACTGGGCAACCCTCGTCCCAGCCGTGATAATGACAGGCATCTGCACCCTCTTTGTCACCATCAGCAAGCAGACACTAGGCATGCCACCGGTGATATGCTACATCCTCACCGCACTAGCAATGACAGCCACAGTCACAGCCTTCTTCATCTGGCACAGCAAATTCCTCAAGGAACGTGATATATGAAAAAAATGGTATGCTTAATGTTCAAGCATACCACTTTTTTCCATATATGACAACTATCATTTCAAGGGATAGAACAGCATAGCCATTGAGATGGCGATGATAAGGTTCACGATCTTGAGAATGATGCCCAGGCGGGCTATAGTGTTACCGTTGAATCATATTATAATTAAGTACGTCCTTTACAGAATATACGCGTGACATATTTTCGAACGTGAAATACTGGTCATCAAGAATATACCATTTTGAGCGCT
>JAZQPG010000167.1:0-11338 GCA_045628365.1 Sodaliphilus sp.
CATTCAACGGCTGAAAGGCTCTTGCATTTGTCAACCTGGGCAACATCACTTCTATCCAGAACAATGCATTCTACAACACTGGCCTCACCACAGTTGAACTGCCCACCACACTCCACTCTATCGCCAGCCAGGCATTCATGAAGAGCAAGGTTGATGGCCACATGATATTCCCCGATGGTCTCACCACCATCGGCGAGCAGGCATTTGCCGACACTAAACTCACAACGGTTACTATCCCCGCTTCTGTATCAAGCATCGGCAACGCGGCATTCGCTCCCATCCCCACCCTGTCTTCAATATTTCTGGATGAGAACAACACTGCGTTCAAGGAGGAAGATGGCGTTCTCACCACTGCCGACGGTGCACGTCTGCTCGTGACTGGCCACCAGGGCATCAGCCAAACCACTCTCAACGCTCCCGCTGTTACAAGCGTAGACAACTATGGTCTTGCTTACTCACCCTACGAGACTGTAGAACTTCCCGCAGTTGCTAAGATTGGTGACTACGCATTTGCTAACGCAGCCGTTAAGAGCTTCGTCCTCAAGAACGGCGTTGCTGTGGGCAGCAACCTCTTCAACAAGTCTGCTCTCGAGACTATCGTTATCGAGGATGGCCGCAACGAGATTCCTCTGGGTCTGTGCGCTGGCTGCCCCAACCTCACTAGCGTAACACTCCCCACCACTGCAACTAACATCATGCAGAACGCGTTTGCTAACTGCCCCGCTCTCGAGGAGATGGAGATTCCCGCAAACGTTAACTACATGGAGCCCGGTTCAGTTCCCGCAACTGTTAAGTCTATCCGCGTTCTCAACGCTAACGTTCCCGTTCTTGCCAACGGCGTTTACACTGCCGAGCAGAGCGAGGTAGTTTGTAAGGTTGCTGCAAGCGCAGTTGACTCTTACAAGGCTGCTGCACAGTGGCAGTACCTCAACATCACTGCTGACCCCACTATCGTGGCTTCAGGCTCTTCACTGGGTTGCCCCACTGGTCTGTACTTCGCAACTAAGGAAGGCAAGCTCATGTACAAGGACGAAGAGGGCAACGTGATCGACACTCAGTTCGAAACAGGTGTTCACCCCTTCAGCCTCGCAAGCTACAAGAACCGCATCTATGTTGCCGACGCTGGTAAGCGCTTCAACTACCAGAGCCCCACTGCTGGCGCTGGTGACGGTCAGCTCTTCTACGTTAACAACACCGACGGCATCTTCTACCGCGTGACCGTGCTCAACAACGTTGGTTACGAGGCATTCCAGGATCCCTTCTCAATGGCAATCGACAAGGAACTCAACAAGATCTACATCGCTGACCGCAACGTGGGTATCCACGAGATGAGCGCTGATGCAGTAGGTCTCTACGGCGAACAGCCCTTCTTCTTCCAGAACAACTGGCTCCCCTACTACAGCGACCAGTGGTCATACGGCGCAATCGGCGCAGGCCTCACTAAGACTGTTGACACCGAGAAGGGCGACGTTTACTGGGTAGGCAAGAAGTTCAACGGCTTCGGTATCTACCGCTTCCGCAACGGTGGCGCTTACAATGACATCTATCCCGACGGTGGCGCTGGCAAGACTCAGCACTTCAAACCCACCCTCAAGGGCTACCAGATCACTACCTTCTACATCGACGAGAAGAATGGCTGGCTCTACTTCTACCTCCAGGCTGATAAGGAGAACGGCACAACTGTAGTTCCCGGTATCTACCGCCTCCCCATGCAGGCTATCTATGACGACGACGCTAAGGGTGATGCAGCTGAGGGCGTAAGCATGGCTGCTGCTACTCTGGTCGACAACTCTCCCGTGCTGCTCGAGGGTAGCGGTGACGAGGTAACTGGTGTTACCCAGATCACTGGCGATGGCGAGAACATCTATTGGGCTTACATCGCTCCCAAGAGCGAGGCCGACGCTTGTCTGCCCAACTGCGTAGCATTCGACGCTGAGAACCCCCTCCACAAGAGCGGTATCAAGTGCGTTAATGTTAACGACGAGACTCAGACAGTTCTGTTCGCTGTTGAAGGCGTTGAAGCTTACGGTGTAGCTGGTGCTACTTACGTTCCCGACAAGCCCGACTTCAAGACTGGCGACGTTAACGGTGACGGCACTGTTGACATCAGCGATGCTAACGTGCTCATCGACGTGATCCTTGGTTATGACGTAGCTACCAAGTATGACGGCCGTGCTGACGTTAACGGTGACGGTGTAGTTGACATCAGCGATGCTAACGCACTCATCGACATGATCCTCAGTGGCAAATAATCCAACCTGATGCCAATAGCATAAAAACCGGCGCGCCCTCCCCCAGGGCACGCCGGTTTTTATTACCCCCTCCCTGTCCTCCTTTGCTCCCTGCCCTCCTTTGCTCCTTGCCCGTCCCTGTGGCGGCGCGCTTCGTGCGCCGCATCCCCATCGGTAAAATCCTCATCAATTAATAGCCCATTCGTAGAAAAAACAAACCGCCGTTTTTATAATAAAGCAACATGTATTATCTTTGCAGAAAATAAACTAACACAGCAATCATGAGGAATAAAGCGATTTTACTATTTATAGCACTTGCCTGTGCCACCCTGGCCAGTGCACAGACGGGCAACGAGTGGAATGACGTCAACGTGACCAGTGTCAACCGCGAGCCGGCCCACACCACGGCTATCCCCGTGGCCTATGCTACCACGCCCATGGAGCACTCGCCGTGGATCATGTCGCTCAACGGCACGTGGAAGTTCAACTTGGTGCCGTCGCCCGACAAGGTCCCCGCAGGCTTCGAAGCCGAGAAATATGACGCCAGCCAGTGGGACGACATCACCGTGCCCTCGTCATGGCAGGTCTACGGCCTGTGCAACGGCAAGAAGTGGGACCTCCCGCTGTACACCAACATACGCTACCCGTTCACCTACGACGAGCAGTTCCACATCAACGTGAAGCCTAACAAGGACTACACCTATAATGCCGACATGCCCAACCCCGTGGGCTCTTACCGCCGCACCTTCACCCTGCCCAAGTCGTGGAAGGGACGCGACGTGTATGTGCGCTCTAACGGTACCGGCCACGGCTACTACCTGTGGATCAACGGCAACATGGTGGGCTACAGCGAGGACTCTTACCTGCCCAGCGAGTTCAACATCACCCGCTATCTGCACGCCGGCGAGAACACCATCGCCGTGCAGGTCTACCGCTTCACCGGCGGCTCGTTCATCGAGGACCAGGACTACTGGCGCCTCACCGGCATACAGCGCGACATCTTCCTGTGGAGCGCTCCCAAGACCCAGATTCGCGACTACTTCTTCACCACCGACCTCGACGATGCATACATCAACGCGGCCACCAACCTCGACGTCACCCTCGAGGGACAGGCCTTCAATGGCACGCTTGAGGCCACAGTGACAGGCTTCGGCAGTACTGTTGCTACTGGCACAACCGCTGTCAACGGTGCCGGCAAGTACAACTTCAAGTGGGACGTAAAAGCTCCCAAGCTGTGGAATGCCGAGCAGCCCAACCTCTACGACCTCGTCATCACCCTCAAGGACGCCAAGGGCAAACCGGTGGACGTGCGCACAAGCAAGGTGGGATTCCGCGAGGTGGGCATCCGCAAGGACGGCGCCCTCATGATCAACGGCAAGCGCATCATCTTCCACGGCGTTGACCGCCACGACTTCAGCGAAGTGAACGGCCGCGCCATCACCCGCGAGGAGACCGAGCAAGACCTCATGACGATGAAACAGCTCAATATCAACGCAGTGCGCACTTCGCACTATCCCGACAATCCCTTCTTCTATGACATCTGCGACAAGCTGGGTATCTACGTCCTTGCCGAAGCCAATGTGGAGTGCCACGACAACATGAGCCTCTCGGACAACCCCATCTTCCGTCCCGCCATGGTTGAGCGCAACGCTAACCACGTGCTATGGATGCGCAACCATGTGTCGATATGCCTGTGGTCGTTCGGCAACGAGAGCGGTGGCGGCGAGAACTTCAAGTATGTGGCCGAGGCTATCAAGGCGCTCGACAAGACCCGCCTCACCCACTATGAGGGAGCCAGCCAGTATGCCGACGTGAGCAGCACCATGTATGCCGACGTCAAGCGCATCGAGAGGATAGGCCGTGACCGCCTCACCCAGGAGAATCCCCGTCCGCACATCCAGTGCGAGAACACCCACTCGATGGGCAACTCCATGGGCAACCAGCGCGAGTACTTCGACCTCTACGAGAAATATCCCGCCCTCACCGGCGAGTTCATCTGGGACTTCAAGGACCAGGGTCTCAAGACCACTTACGGCAGCAACGGTGTGGAGTATTGGGCCTATGGCGGCGACTTCGGCGACCGTCCCAACGACGGTAACTTCTGCTGCAACGGCCTCGTGCTGCCCGACCTCTCGCTCACCGCCAAGGCTTACAACACCAAGAAGATTTACCAGCCCCTTGAGTTCCGCCTCAAGGAGGGAACAACTGACACTTTTATCATCAAGAGCAAACTCACCTTTGCGTCAAGCGATTACCTCGACGTGGAGTACACAGTGCTCGAGGACGGCAAAGTCTTGAACCATGGTTTTGTTGATAAAACTATTGCCGCCGGCGACAGCATCGAGGTAAAAATCAATGCTCTGCCCGAGGAGTTGACCGAGGGAGCTGGCTATTACATCCGCTTCAGCGCACAACTCAAGCAAGCCACCCCGTGGGCTCCAGGGGGAGAACTGGCAAGTGAACAGATTCAGCTCAAGCGTGACCAGATGCTCGACAGTCCCATTACAATAGAAAAGACAGGCAAGAACCTCAAGAAGGAAGAAAACGACGACCTCCTCACCGTGAGCGGCGACAACTTCAGCGCTACCTTCAGCAAGAAGATGGGCACCCTGCTCAGTTATGACTATGGCGGCCGCCGCCTCGTCGACAACGGCGTGAAGTTGGAACTCTTCCGCCTGCCCACCGACAACGAGAACGGCAACCGCGCCCGCGATATGCTCTACAACGGCTACCGCACAATGCACGTGAAGGATGGCAGCGTGGAATGCAAGGAAATAGAGGGCTTGGAAATTGCCGTAGTACACACCCAGGCTACCTACTGCGGTGCCGAGGGACGCACCATAGATGTGCACATGGCCTACGCCATCTACCCCAACGGTGAGATTCGTGTAGACTCTGACATCGACCCCTCACGCGAGGGCGACGTAGTGGGACGCATAGGCTTCCGCCTTGAGATGCCGTCGGGCATGGAGAACCTCACATGGTATGGCCGTGGCCCCTGGGAGAGCTACCGCGACCGCAAGGAGGCTGCTTTCGAAGGCATTTACACCAGCACAGTCACCGGTCAGGAAGTGCCCTACATGAAGCCGCAGGAATGTGGCAACAAGGAAGATACCCGCTGGATGGCAATCTATGCCGACAACGGCGCCGGAGCAATGTTCATCGCGCCCAACCACATGAGCGCTAGCGCACACCACTGGCGCGCCGAGGAGAACTGGGCTAATCCCCGCACCCGCACAGGCCACCAGTACCAGCTCGTCACCACTCCCTCTACAGTGGTGAGCCTCGACGCCGAGATGCGCGCCCTAGGCAACAACAGCTGTGGTCCCGACGTGCTCGAGAAGTATGAACTGCGACTCAAGAAAACCCATTTTGAGTTCATCATCCGCCCCGTGCTCATCGAGAGCATCAAGCAAAACAACGTCCCGGCAAGACACCTCGAGGTAGATCACCAGGAACTCGTCAACCTGGGACGCTACCGCTCGCCATCAATCGACCCTTTGGCTATTCTCGGTGAATAAGAACCAATATCCTGCGAGTCGATATAAGGTAAGACCTGTAGTATAAAAACAAAAAAACATCGCCACAAAAAAACAATGTAACTAACAGACGCATAGTAGTTAAGATTGTTTTTTAGTGGCGAAGGTTTTTTATTATTTCTGTTCGGTAAAATTCACAACATTAGCAACAACATCCTCATACACTGCCATATAAAGTCCATTGGCAGAAATAAGTATTGTGATGTAGAAAAAGAAAATGATTTCTTTTTTTTACCGGACACTAATAATTTTCTATTACCACCAAGTTGTTTACTCAATGGGTATCTGGATTATTGAGAGCCATTTCTCAGGGTCTTCCTGGTTCCAGATGCCGTCGATGTAGCATGTGCGGGGCTGGCCGGCGATTTTGTATCCGCGCTCTTCCATGTACTGGAATGCCTCGGCGAAACTCTCGTAGAATTTCTCGTAGGGACCGTAGTGTTTCATGCACAGTGCACGATCCACTGCAGGCAACTCCTTGAACTGGACTATTGCGCTGTCCTGGCCCATCTCGGTCACTTGTTCGCAGTATTCGATATCGATGTCGTTAGGCCTATACTCGTTGTGTTCTACGGTAAAGCAGTAACCAGGCTCGGTACACACACAGCCCAGACGTGCCATTTCGGGACCTATTTTTTCATAGCACATAGGGCCTATTTGGCCATATGATTCAATTATTTTGCGGTGTGACGCTACGATGATTTGAGGCAATGATTCGATGCTAAATTTTTCCATGTCGATAATCTTGTTTTGCGAGTCCACCAGGCTCTGAAGCATATCGAGGCGGCGTGTCAGTTGGGCCAACTGTACCTTGCACTCGTCAATCTTGGCATTGAGTGCGTCAATCGACGGGTTATGGTAGCTTGAGGCCATGAGCGATGCAATCTCGTCGAGAGAGAATCCCATCGATTTGAGCCTTTTTATGCTCATGTGCGTCTGCATCTGTGACACATCATAGTAGCGGTACCCGGTCCACTCGTCAATCTCGTTGGGCTTTAGAAGTCCTAATTTTTCGTAGTGGCGCAGGGTCTTCACTGTGACCTGACACAGCAGGGAGAACTCTTTAATTTTTAATTTGTTTTTTATCATAGCGCGCTATCGAATTTTGAATTCGACGGCAAAGTTAAGCTATGCCCTAAGGGACGAGTCAAGAGATATCAATGTTTTAACATTAATTTAACACACCACCCCACCACAGGTAACTACTCAGCAATAGGATGATCTCACGCAAATCTCACGGATCTCGCAGAAATCACGCAGAAATCTGAAAACAAATAATCCTCTGATTAATCCATGAGATTTCCGTGAGATTTGCGCGGGGATTATACAAAAACAAAGAGTATTGCTGAATGGTTTCCCGCCACATACCGCAGGGGAGGTCACTCAGTCGGCATAAAAAAAACGGTATCCGATCAGGGTACCGTTCTTTTTATATGACTTGATGTCTTGTGATCACTTCTTGTTGAAAGCCTCGTTGATGCGGGCTGCGATGGCTGCCATCTCCTCGGCGGGGACTTCCTTCTTGGGCTTGGCGAAGTTCATGTCGCCCTCAGTGTTGATGGGAGCGAGGTGGATGTGGCAGTGGGGCACTTCGAGGCCCAGCACTGCAACGGCGATGCGCTCGCAGGGCATCACTTCCTTCATTGCCTCGGCAACCTTGCGGGCAAATGCCCACAGTCCCTGATACTCCTCCTGGGGGAGATCAAAGATGTAGTTCACCTCGTGCTTGGGAATCACCAGAGTGTGTCCCTTAGCCACGGGATTGATGTCGAGGAATGCATAGTAGTTCTCGTCCTCAGCTACCTTGTAGCTGGGAATCTCGCCAGCAACGATCTTTGAAAAAATAGAAGCCATGATCAGATAGAGATATTAAGGATTTCAAACTGCATCACACCTGCGGGAACCTTCACGTCAACCACGTCACCCACCTTGTGGCCCAGCAGGCCCTTAGCGATGGGGCTAGTGATACTGATCTTGCCCTGAGCCAGGTTTGCCTCGGTCTCGGTAGTGATGGTGTAAGTCATCTCGGCACCCATCTTGAGGTTCTTGAGGGTTACCTTGTTGAGGAGTCCTATTGTGTCGGTGCTCACCTTGGTCTCGTCGAGGATGCGGGCATTGGCCAGCTTAGTCTTGATTTGCGAAATCTTTGCCTCGAGGTGACCCTGGCGGTCCTTGGCAGCATCATACTCAGCGTTCTCTGAAAGGTCGCCTTTATCGCGGGCTTCGGCGATGGCGCGCACTACATCGGGGCGCTCTACGTTTTCGAGGTATGAAAGTTCAGCCATGAGCTTGTCATAACCTTCTTTAGTCATAGAAACAATTGCCATGATATAAATTAATTTTATTAGTTTTTTTAGTAAAAAAGAGAAGAATCTCAATTATTCTCTTGAGACTCCCCGTGATTGTATTTCACATTTAGCACCGCAAAGTTACAAATTTTTCGTCACACCCACAAACAATTACCTCATATTTTTTAAAAAGTCACGACACACACAAAGGTTATCGCACGTGCCGTCAACGGCACTACACTCACACCCGCGATGTCAGCGTTTCCACTGGCGCACCAGCAGCATGCCACTAAGCACCGAGCTGAGCAACGCAACGCCTATGGCGGGCAACAGCATCGAGCCCTCGCACATCACCACAACGCCTGCGGTCATCACCACCGACCAGGCAAGCGACACGAGGCATGATCGCGAAAGCTTCAAGCGATAAGTGCCAAAGTATACCACAGCAATGATGATGGCATAGAGGACATACCACGCGGTGAACGCCCATCCCAGGCCCACGAGCCCCCATTGCTGATAGAAGACAATATTAAGCACAAGCCCGGTAACGGCACTCAAGGTCTCGGTGACGAGGTATACCTTACCCGACCCCTTAGCCAGTATCACAAATGCCATGCACCACGACACGGCACGGAAAATGATGCCCATCATTCCCCACGAGATGAACGGCAGCACTGCCACGAAGTCTTTGCTGTAGAGCAACCGGACGATGGGCTCGCGCAGCAACACGAATGCGGCTATCACGGGTACCATCACCAGCAGGGCGATATTGATTTCCTGCGACACGAACACGCGCAGTTTCATGCGGCTTCCGGCCACACGCGCCAATCGGGGGTAATATTCCATGCCCAGTGCAGTGAGGATAAGGCCGGTGTACTTGTTGATGAGTGTGTATCCTGCCTGATAAAGGCCTAGCTCGCCGGTGCCCGCACGGTTGTTGAGCCATGCGTTGAAGATATAGGTGGCAAGGATGGTCACGAAGTTGCCTATGGTCATGAACACGCCCAGCTTGACAAACTCGCGGCCCATCGTCACCGTTGTAGAGCGGCTCACCTTAACAGCCGGATACTCCTTGTTGCGCAGCAGGATGGCAAATGCCGCGTTGGCAACGGCATAGGCTACTATCGACGGCAGCACGCTGTCCTCGCGCAGGAAGTAGAACAGCGGGATTGAGACAACCAGTCCGCTCAGGGTGCCCAGCACGGTGATGCGTGCCAGTTTCTTGAGCTGGGCAAGTCCCTGGAACACCGCCTGCTCGCCATTGGTCACAGCCATCAGCAGCACCGCGATGCTCAGCGCCACAAATCCCCATATGTGATCCTGGCTGCCAAAGGTTATTTCGCTCAACAGCGGAGCGAGGGCAAGAGTGAGAGTGGCACCGCCCAGTCCCAGCCACAGCGACCACTTGCGCACCACGGCAATGATGCGAGCAATCAGTTTATCGCTGCGGGCCTCGGCAGCCTGGGAGATGTCGCGCACGCTGCTCTGGCGTATGCCCAGGTTAGTGGCAATGTTGAGCATCTCCAGGGCGTTGTTGTACAAGCCAAAGAGACCAACGCCCACAGTGCCTATCCACATGGCAACGAGCTTGGTGCGTATGATAGAGCACACGATGCCCATCATCTGGACACCGCCAAAGAGACCCATCGCCTTCATCGTCAACCGCGAGATACCGCTCTTGCCTGCCATGCGTTAGAATTTCAGTGTAAATACGTTATAAGTGATGCCACGTCCGCCCAGGCGAGACTTCTGCGTCACCAGTCCCTCGTTGAGGTAACGGCCGTGGTCTTCGTTGGATGTCCCGAAGTCAAAGTAGCGCACCCCCTGCTGCGATGCCTCGCCCATGAGGGTGTCAAAGAGCAACGACAGCGCCTTGTGCTCTCGTCCGGACGGAGAGGATGCGATATACTGGCAGTGGGCCACCTTGGCGGTGAAAAACATCACCACGCCGGCAACGATCTCGCCATCAAGGCAAGCCGTGTACAGCTTGATATTATCGGGGAAACGCGACTGCAGCAGTGCCATTTCCTCCACCGTGTGTACCGGAGCGGCACCATGACGGCTGCCGAGCACATCGCTCAGCACCTTCCAGTAGCCCTCGAGGTCCTGGCTCTCTCCCACCGTGATGCCTTCACGGCGAGCGCGGTTCACAGCACTGCGGTTGCCGCGGTCCATGCGCAGGGGAGCGGCAAGGTCGACAACAGTCGAGATGTTGCACTCGGTCATCACTGCCCCGTGGCGGTGCAGCGCATAGATGTCCTCCTCGGCGGGATAGCGGTGGTAGATGTGGGGCACGGGCTTGTAGACGAGCGTGTCCACGCCATCGGCCTTGAGAAATGCCACGGCGGCGTCCGTCACCTCCATCATGGCCACCATGTCGCAGCAGTCGGCCACAAGCCAGCCGCCGTAGGTAAGTCCCTGATGAGAGTAAACGGTGGTGCCACGGCGGTTGGCTGGCAACACAGCCACTACCCTGCCCTTGTCCATAGCCAGCAGCGAGTGGTCGTCAAAGCGGTCGCTGTGGTAGTCCATGAACCCGCGCATGTGCAGGAACGTGCCGTTGCGCGACGAGGCCACTGCCTCGTCCCACAACTTGCACATCTCTTTATTGTATCTTACAATTTCAATCATTTCACTTGACTGCAACCTTGACCGATGACTTGAGTCCGGTCTTCTTATCCTTTACGGTGAGGGTCATGTCACCTGCCTGGCGACCAGCCTGAAGCACGACAACGAGCTGACCGTGGAAGAGCTTCATTGTGGGCTCGGTGAACACCTCGAGCGATGTTGCGTCACCGTTGCACACAGCCTTGAACTGGCCGGCACCCTTGACCTCAAACGCGAGCTGGTTGTCGGCTTCGGGGCACAGCGTGCCGTTCTTGTCGACGAGGCTCACTGTCACGTATGCCAGGTCGTTGCCGTCGGCCTTAACAACGGTGGTCTCGGGCGAGAGCACCAGCTTAGCGGGCTTGCCGGCAGTGCGCATCACCTGCTCACCGGCCTTGTTGCCTTGCTCGTCATATACAACGACCTTAACCTCGCCGGGCTCATACTTAACCTCGCGCCAGCGCAGGCGATAGCGGTCGAGACGGCTGTCCTTGTTCTTGCTGATGCGTCCCTGGCTCTTGCCGTTGATGAAGAGCTCGGCGCTGGGATAGTCGGTATAGCAGTACACGGGAGTCACCTGACCTTCGCGTCCGGGCCATGTCCAGTGGGGAAGCAGGTGGATAGTGTGCTCGTTCTTGTTCCAGTGTGAGCGGTACAGGTAGTAGCGGTCCTT
>JAZQPG010000168.1:0-6339 GCA_045628365.1 Sodaliphilus sp.
TTGCGTGCGTTGGCATCAATGGCAAGCAGTTTGTAACGTGCTCCGGCGGGGGTGTAGAACTCCTTCTTCTTGCGGTCCCAATTCAGGATATTGATAAGCGCATCGGCGTTGATAAAGTCATAGTTGACATAGGCGGGTATAACGGGCATACCGTTGGCAAACAGACCTGTGATAGAGTTGTCCTCACCATAATAATATAGCACGTCGGCAACGTTCTGTCCTTGGCTCACCATGTAGCAGCTGCGTGCCAGGTAGTCAGTCCAGCACTTTGCCTGTTCGGCCCAAGTCTCGTGGCGGTTGAACCACTGGCCGAAGATGTACAGTCCCAGTCCGGGACGCTTGTCGTCGCTGGGCTGGTGGGCCGACTCGTGGATTACGAAACGGTTAAGGCCGTAGGCCATGCCTAGGTCGGCAACGGGCTTGAGGTTGCCGGGGAAGAACGAGTAGGCGCGACCTTCCAGGCCATTGCTGGTAAACGTCTCACCGCCCACGAGTTTCTTGCCGTAGAGGTGTGCAACAGAGGCGCTCTCGCGAATGTCGCACTGCGACATCGTGAAGTCGGCGCCGCCGGCATTCTCCTTAGCCCAGCGTGCAGCCATGGGCACATCACAGTCCTTCTTGACCTCCATGCCGCATGCCAGATACAGGCGGCCGTTCTCGTGCGACTCAAAGTAGCACTTCATGCCACGGTCGTGCACCACACGAGCGATGCGTCCGTAAAGGTTCTCGGCGATGAGCTCGCCTATTGTCTTGCGCCAGTCCCATAGGAACTGCTCGCTCTTCTCGGTGCTCTCGATAATCTGGCCGGTGAGCACAGGCATCCACGGCATCAGGCTGTAGCCGCGGCGTTTCTCGAACTCGGCAGCCAGCTGCGGTGACCACGTTTCCCATCCAGCCTCATAGCTGTCGACGAGCAGGTACTTGAGACCACAGTCGCCCATCTTACCTTGTGTGGCCTCCTTGTACATGTCGAGGTAAGTGGTGATGTAGCGTCCCACGGCGTCGCCGTCGAGCTTGGTTACCTCAAGGCCTGTTGCTTCGGGTGGGGCCGGGTGGTTCTTCTTGCCGGTGAGCGAATAGCCAAAGCGGTATATGCGCCAGTTGCCCTTGGGCGCCTTCCAGTTGAGATTGCCACTGGCGTCAACATGCTTTGTGATGTCGACGACGTCGCTGAGTGTCGACACGTTGCGCTCATCAGGTGTGATGTTGGTCATCATGTCGTAGGGGGTTGAGAATCCGGCCTTCTCCTCACTGTGGTTGATGCGTGCAACCGGGTGCAGCTTCAGTTCGGCCACAGCGGTGAACTTGGCGGGTACGAGTCCGTTGAGATCGGCATAGATGTCGTCAACAATGGGGTTGTCAAAGATGATGCGGAAATACTTTGCAGTTGTTGGCAGAATGTCATGAGTCACCTGTGCCACGGCGCCAAAGGGGATGTCGGCAATCCGGGTGAAGTTCACGCCGTCGTTGCTCACTTCCACGTGCTTGATTTTCTTGGCTGGCCAGCAGAACCACTCGGTGCGCACCACGCCACTCACCACGGTCACGGCCTTGATGGTCTGAGGTTTGTCATACTCAAACTGTATCCATGAATAACCCTTCTCGGGGTCATAAGGGAGGTTGACAGCTGTATTGAGGTCGCCGTCGGTGAGTTGGTCATAGGAGAATTGTCCTGCCGAAGAAGTAACCTTTGCCTCGGGGAGCATCTCCTCATCGCGCAGGCGCACAGCCATCACCGCGATATCCTTGTAAAATTCATGGTCGGCTGTTGCCACAGCAAATGTGCTGGCATTCTCGGCCAGAGCGACATTCTGGAAGAATCCTGTGGTTGTGAACGGTGCAGGCAAGGGCATGCTGATGGTGCGGCCACCCTTTACTATGGTCTCGCGCCATGTGAGTTTCTTCATTGCATCCTCCTTGCTCACCCAGGGTCCGCCGGTATTGCTCCATCCCGGTGAAGCGGCTACGGCCATTTCCATCCCGAGCGAATCGGCATAGTTGATGGCATAACGGAACGCATCGGTCCACCCTTCATCCATATATATGAGTCGCTTGTCCACGATCTGTGGCACGGTCATGCCCGCATCGAAGTGGTGGAAACCGCCCAGGCCGGCACGTTTCATCCAGTCGATATCCTTCTTGATGCCGTCCTTGGTGATGTTGCCGTCCATCCAGTGCCACCACACCTGCGGTCGCGACTCGTTGGGAGGGCTCACAAATTCGTTTAGTTGCTGCGACTGGGCGTTTATCGCCACACAAGCGGCAGCTGCAAGTAGAAACTGATGCTTCATAATCCGGATTATTAGGCACACATGCGTGTGCTGTATATTTAGTTAGGTAAGGGAGTCAAAAGAAAAAAATCCAGCAGTCCCGCCTAACAGTTTTTTCGGATGCAAAATTAGAATAAAAATTTAGATTATGCAATATATGTTCAAATTTTAATTAAGTTAAGCAAAACTAACAAATGTGATAATATGTAAAATATGGCGATTCGCTCCCTTGCATTCAGCCCAGAAGATCCTGAGACGCATCAAAAACACGATCGGTGCTGAAATTCAGCTTATTGGCGAATTTTTACAAACAAGCCGCCTGCTAAAAATGCATAAATTTAACAGATATTTATAATTGTTTATGATATTTTGCTATAATTATTTGTCAATTACAAACGGGCGTTTATAAATTTGTGCGACAAAAGAAAATCAAGTGTTAATAAACGTTTATTATTATTTGTGAATGCGAGTAAATAAATGTTAACACAAAGAATAGACAAACATTAATATAAACTGTAGATGAAACTCAAAAAAAGTATATTATTAGTGGTGTTGTGCCTGCTCACATGGTCGGTAGCGAGCGCTCAAAAACTGTATGCCGGAGAATTTCCCTTGTGGGAAGGCGACAACGCCCCCACAAGCAACGGCATCACCACTCCCGAGGTGCGTTATGTTGACCATGTAGATAACGTGTCAAGGGCCACTATCACATTATATGTTCCCGAGAAAAGCTGTGGCATTGCCGTGCTGGCATGCCCCGGCGGTGCTTACGAGAACGTGTGGGACGCCCACGAGGGACATCAAATGGCGTGGTACTATATGAATCATGGCATCACCCTGGCAGTGCTCAAGTATCGCAAGCCTTGCGGACAACGCCAGATTGTCATCGACGACGTGCAGCAAGCCATGCGATTCATGCGTGCGCATGCCGCCGAGTGGGGATATGCCAAGGTGGGCGTGCAGGGTTGCTCGGCTGGCGGTCATCTGGCTTCTACCGCCGCAACACACTATGTTGACGCTGCCACTCGCCCCGATTTCCAAATCCTGCTTTATCCCGTCATCACGATGGACGCATCGTTCACCCACATGCAGACCCGCGAGAATTTCCTGGGTAAGAATCCCAACCAAGAACTCGTGGACCTGTTCAGCAACGAGAAGCAAGTGACAGCCGACACCCCGCCGGCATTCATTGCACACAGCAGCGATGACGTTGCCGTGCCCACCCGCAACTCTCTTGACTACTATGCGGCACTGCAGAGCAAGGGCGTGAGCGCGTCGCTCCACATCTATCCCACAGGCAACCATGGCTGGGGATTCCGCGACGACTTCATCTACAAGCCACAGTGGACAGCCGAACTGGCCCAATGGCTGAGGACTTTGTTGTAAAAGTTTAAAGGTTTAAGGGTTTAATCGTTTAAAGGTTTAATGGGTAAGTCGAGAAATCGAAGAATCGAATTATCGAAGAAACAAATAACAAAATAATAACTAAACAAAAACATTTATGAAAATGAACCGAGGTTTATCACGATTCCTTATGGTGCTCCTCACAGCCATCTTGTGCATCCCATGGGCGATGGCACAGACCATCACTGTGACTGGTACGGTAGTGGATTCGGAACAGGAACCCCTCATTGGTGTTTCTGTAGTGCAAAAGAATGCCCGAGCTAACGGTGTAGCCACCGATATCGACGGCAAGTTCTCAATCAAAGTTCCTCAAAACGCCACTTTGGTGTTCAGCTATGTGGGCTATGAGGAGAAAGAGGTTGCCGTGGCTGGCAACAAGACCATTAATGTGGTCCTCGACATGGGCGCTAACATGCTCGATGAAGTTGTGGCCGTGGGTTATGGCACGCAGAAGATGGTCAACGTGACCGGTGCCGTGTCATCGGTGAATAGCAAGACCTTCGAGGGCAAGTCTATTGCCAACGCTGCCCAGGCGCTGCAGGGTCAGATGGCCAACGTGGGCATTACCATGACATCGGGAGCTCCCGGTGCACAGGGTAACATCAACGTGCGTGGTTACACATCTATCAATGGTGGTGACCCCCTCGTGCTCATCGACGGTGTTCCCGGCAACATCAACGATATCAACCCCAACGATATCGAGAGCGTGTCGGTGCTTAAGGATGCTGCATCGGCTGCCATCTATGGTGCCCGCGCAGCATTCGGCGTTGTGCTTGTAACTACCAAGAGCGCCAACACCGATAAGTTCACTGTTACTTACAACGGCTATGTGTCAACATCTCGCCCCACAATGAGCACCGACTTCGTGACCTGCGGTTACGACCAGGTGTCGATTGTCGACGAGGCGTTTACCCGCACACTGGGTCGTACTTACACTGGCTACAGTGAGGAAGATATGGAGGAACTCTACATCCGTCGCAACGACAAGACCGAGAACCCCGAGCGTCCCTGGATTGTTGTAAAGAACGTGGGTGGCCGCGATATCTACAACTACTACGGCAACTACGACTGGTGGGACACATTCTTCAACCCCAATGCGTTGTCAACCCAGCACAATCTCACCCTCTCGGGTAAGACAGGCAAGGCCAAGTTCAACCTGTCGGGCAACTACTATTCTAAGGAAGGTATCATGAAGCTGAAGACCGACAAGTACACAGCTTACAACCTGCGTGCCAAGACCGAGGTTGAGGCATTCACATGGCTCAAGGTGTGGAACAACACCAGCCTCAATGTCAACCAGACCACATTCTACGGCCTGGGTGCCGACGCCAACTTCCGTCAGGGCGAGTACCACGGTCTGGCAGCATACGCTCCCTTTAACCCCGACGGCACTCCCACTTACCGCACAACTAAGAACAACTACACCATTTGCGACGGTGTGACTCCGCTGCTTGCAACCAACTCGGGTGGCGTGAACCGCCGTTATCAGGTCATCTCAACCACTGGTGCAACCATTGACCTGTTCAAGAAGGTGCAGTTGAATTTAGACTACACATTCGCTCCCTATTTTGCCAACAGCGACACTCGCCTGTGCAAGGCCTATTACTCAATCGAGCCCGGTGTTATGGAACTCGTGAGCCAGTATGCTACCGACCGTTTCACTAACTCTAACCACATGCTTCCCCACTCAATTGCCAATGGATACGCAGTGTGGGAGGACGCCTTCGACAAGCACAACATCAAGGTTACCGGCGGTGTCAACTACGAGCACAAGCAGTACTACCTCATGACCGGCCAGCGTGACAACCTCACCAGCACATCGCTCAATGCCCTCAACCTGGGTACAAGCAACCAGCAGGCATCGGGCGACCGCTATGCTTACACTCTGCTGGGTACATTCGGCCGTATCAACTACAACTACGACAACCGTTACCTCCTCGAGGTTGATGCCCGCTACGACGGCACATCACGCTTCAAGAGCGGTTCTCGCTATGGTTTCTTCCCCTCGGTGTCTGTAGCATGGCGCATGAGCGAGGAGAAATTCTGGGAGCCTATCAAGGAAACTGTCAACAACATGAAGCTGCGTGCTTCTTACGGTTCGCTGGGTAACCAGAATGTGGCAACATACGCTTACATCGCTACAATGGGTACAACCCAGAGCAGCTGGATCAGCAACAACCAGAAGCTGATGTTTTACAATGCTCCCGGCGCAATTTCGGACAAACTCACTTGGGAGAAGGTTTATACAACCAACTTCGGTATCGACCTGGGTATGTTCCGCAACCGCTTGAACCTGGTTGCCGACATCTACCAGCGCGACACTAAGGACATGCTCGTTCCCGGTGTTGTTCTTCCCGGCGTGTTCGGTACTTCATCACCCAAGCAGAACATGGGCGAGCTTCGCACCCGTGGTTATGAAATCACCCTGTCATGGAACGACCGCTTCATGCTCGGCGGCAAGCCCTTCAACTACAGCATCAAGGGTACCCTGGGTGACAACACATCGGTCATCACCAAGTTTGACAACCCCACCAAGAGCCTTACTACTTACTACGAGGGCATGAAGATTGGTGAAATCTGGGGCTGGTCTATCGGCCTGTTCCAGAGCGACGAAGAGGCTGCCGAGTACACCTCACGCGTCAACCAGGACCTCGTTAACCAGAAA
>JAZQPG010000169.1:0-19671 GCA_045628365.1 Sodaliphilus sp.
GGCCCACTGCACCGACGCGGTGATGCACCGTGAGTGGCAGATGTGCCGCGAGACCGACTTCCAGAACATCGAGCTGCGCCTCAACCAGGAGGAAGTGGACCAGGTGTTTGAGGACGCCGGCATCACCTATTGGCGCTTCTATGCCACCAATGCCGAGGGCTCGTGTGAATGGTACAGTGACATTTACACCGTGAACATCGGCGAGAGCGAGCTCCAGTGCCCCAACGTGTTCACCCCTGGCACCAGTGAGGGCGTGAACGACGTGTGGAAGGTGTCTTATCGCTCTATCGTGCGTTTCCACTGCGCTATCTTCAATCGCTGGGGCAACCAGATCATTGAGTTTGATGATCCGTCGCAGGGCTGGGACGGCACCTACAAGGGCAAGCAGGTTCCCGCCGGCGTCTACTTCTACGTGATAGAGGCCGAGGGTAGCGACGGCAAGCGCTACAAGAAGAGCGGTGATATCAACATCATCCGTTACAAGCGCATTGACCGCAGTAGCCATGGTGATGTATCGGGAGAATGATTAGAAACGGATTATTGCCAATAATTGACAATTATTAGATATGGAAATTAGCAGGAAAATGATGTTGGCCGCTATTGTGGCAACAATGGGTGCCAGCATGATGGCACAGTACAGAAACAACGACGCGATGGCGCATCCCCGCGGGGCTGTGTATGCAGCGGTCCCGTCTCCCGACGTGCCGCAGAAGATTGTGCTGGCAGGCGATACTGTTTCGCTTGACCGCATGGACATGTACGAGCGGCTCGACCGCGAGCTGACGTCGATAGTCTTCGGACACTCCTCCTCTCTGTTGTGTCTCAAACGTGCCAACCGCTATTTCCCGCTCATGGCTCCCATCCTTGAGGAGCAGGGCGTGCCCCTGGACCTGTTATACCTGGCAGTGACCGAGAGCACTTTGGACCCCACTATCAAGTCATCGGCAGGTGCCGTTGGGCTGTGGCAGTTCATGCCCGAGACCGCTAGGCAGTATGGCCTGGAGGTCAACGATAACGTGGACGAGCGTTGCGACCCCGTAAAGGAGACCGTTGCTGCCTGCAAGTTCCTCAAGAGCGCCCATGCCAAGTATGGCGACTGGGCAACGGCGTTTGCCTCGTACAATGCCGGCGGAGGCCGCATCTCGGGCGAACTCTCGCGCCAGGGTCAGCAGACCTCGTTTGACCTGCAGCTCGTGAGCGAGACGTCGCGCTACGTGTTCCGCATCATGGCCTATAAACTGTTCATGGAGAACCCCAGGCGTTACGGCTACGTCATGAGTGCCGACCAGCTTTACCAACCCATGGACTACGAGGTGGTGGAGGTTAAGACCACTGTGGCCAGCTGGGTGGACTGGGCCGCGGGGCAGGGCATCACTTATGCCCAGCTGCGCGAGGCTAACCCCTGGATTCGCAGCAACAAGCTGCCCAACGCCAGCGGCAAGACCTATCGTGTGAACGTTCCCCGCAAGGATGACCTCTACCGTAGCAAACGCACACCGGTGGTATATAATCCTGCATGGGTTGTCAAGTAATGACAATCTTTAATTGACTGAAAACAACATCAACGACACTGATAAATGAAACTTAACGGCAAGGAAACTGAAAGCGTGAGCGTGCTAGGCGCCAGGGTGCATAACCTCAAGAACATTGACGTGGACATCCCTCACTATGCGCTCACTGTGATCACCGGGCTGAGCGGCAGCGGCAAGTCGTCGCTGGCCTTTGACACAATCTTTGCCGAGGGGCAGCGCCGCTACCTCGAGACATTCTCGTCCTACGCCCGCAACATGCTGGGTGTGCTGGAGCGCCCCGACGTGGACAAGATCTCGGGTCTCAACCCCGTGTTATCCATCAGCCAGAAGACCACCAACAAGAATCCGCGCAGCACCGTGGGCACCACGACCGAGGTCTATGACTACCTGCGACTGCTCTTTGCCCGCGCTGCCGACGCCTATTCATACACCTCTGGCGAGAAGATGGTGAAATATACGGTAGATAAGATACTTGACTTGATCTTGTCAAAATACGACAACCGCAAGATCTACATCCTGGCACCGCTGGTCAAGAATCGCAAGGGTCACTACAAGGACCTGTTCGAGAACCTGCGCAAGAAAGGGTATATCAACGTCAGGGTCGACGGCGAGATGCGTGAGATAACCTTCGGCATGAAGGTTGACCGCTATCACAACCACAGCATCGAGCTGGTGGTAGACCGCCTCAAGGCTGCCCGCAAGGACGAGCGCCGTCTGCTCGACACCGTGAACCTCGCTTTCAAGCAGGGCAACGGCCAGCTGATGATTCTGGACGCCGAGACCCAGGAGATAGGTTTCTACAGCAAGTCGCTCATGGATCCCGTCACCGGGCTGTCCTACCAGGAGCCTGCTCCCCACAATTTCTCGTTCAACTCCCCGCTGGGAGCATGTCCCAAGTGCAAGGGCTTGGGATATGTCAACGTGATAGACCGCGAGAAGATCATGCCCGATATGAGCCTCAGCATCAAGGCCGGAGGCATACTACCCCTGGGCAAATACAAGAACTCACTAATATTCTGGCAAATACAGGCTATATGCGAGAAGCATGGATACACGCTGGATACCCCGCTGAGCGAACTGCCTGAGGAGTGTCTGGACGACATAATGAACGGTACCGACGAGCGTCTGAACATCAAGACCGAAACCGCTGCCACGACCAACTATTTCCTGGCCTTTGACGGACTGGTGAAATACATCGAGATGCAGCAGGACGAGACCGCCACGTCACAGGCCCAGAAATGGGCCGGCCAGTTCTACTCGCGCGCGGTGTGCCCGCAGTGTGAGGGCGCTAGGCTCAACCGCGAGGCGCTGCACTTCAGGTTGCACGACAAGAACATCGCCCAGCTGGCCGCGATGGATATACAGCAGCTGCGCGACTGGATTGCCGACCTCCACAACCATCTGGACGACACCAAGTGGAAAATCGCCAGCGAAATCGTCAAGGAGATAAGCGGCAGGCTGAACTTCCTGCTCGACGTGGGTCTGGACTATGTGTCGCTTAACCGCGCGTCGGCAACGCTGTCGGGCGGCGAGAGCCAGCGCATCAGGCTGGCAACGCAGATAGGCTCGCAGCTGGTCAACGTGCTATATATCCTGGACGAGCCCAGCATAGGCCTGCACCAGCGCGACAACCAGCGTCTCATCGACTCGCTCAAGCAACTGCGCGACGAGGGCAACACGGTGATCGTGGTGGAGCACGACAAGGACATCATGCTCAAGGCCGACTATGTGGTCGACATCGGCCCCAAGGCTGGTAGGCGAGGCGGCAACGTGGTGTTTGCCGGCACGCCGCAGGAGATGCTGCAGCAGCACACCATCACTGCCAGCTACCTCAACGGCGAGATGCGCATCGACGTGCCTCAGCGCCGCGAGGGCAACGGCAAGGTGCTCACCCTGGCCGGATGCCGCGGCAACAATCTCAAGGACGTGAAGGTGGATATTCCGCTGGGCACGCTGACGTGTGTCACCGGAGTGAGCGGCAGCGGCAAGTCCAGCCTTATCAACGGCACGCTGCAGCCCATCCTGAGCAAGCACTTCTATCGCTCGCTGGCCGAGCCTTTGCCCTATGGCAGCATCGAGGGTCTGGAACACATCGACAAGGTCGTGACCGTAGACCAGTCTCCGCTGGGACGCACGCCGCGCTCTAACCCCGCTACTTACACCGGAGTGTTTGCCGACATCCGTAATCTCTTCGTGGGACTGCCCGAGTCTAAGATCAGAGCCTACCGTCCCGGCCGCTTCTCGTTCAACACTGGCAACGGTCGTTGCGAGGTGTGCAAGGGTAATGGATATAAAACGGTGGAAATGAACTTCTTACCTGATGTGCTTGTTCCTTGCGAGGAATGTGCTGGAAAACGCTATAACCGTGAGACGCTGGAGGTTAAGTTTAAGGGCAAGTCTATCGCTGATGTCCTTGACATGACCATAAACCAAGCCGTGGAGTTTTTTGACGCCATTCCGTCGATTCTGAACAAAATAAAGGTGCTGCAGGAGGTGGGCCTGGGTTACATCAAGCTGGGACAGCCGTCGAGCACGCTGTCGGGCGGCGAGAGCCAGCGCGTGAAGCTTGCCTCGGAACTTGCCAAGCGCGACACCGGACGCACGGTTTACATCCTTGACGAGCCCACAACCGGACTCCACTTTGAAGATATCAAGGTGCTGTTGGGTGTGCTGAATAAATTGGTCCAAAAAGGAAATACGGTTATCGTCATCGAGCACAACATGGACGTGATCAAGTGTGCCGATTACATCATTGATATGGGCCCCGAGGGAGGGCGTGGTGGTGGCCAGGTGGTCGCTACCGGTACTCCCGAGAAGGTGGCTCGCAGCCGCAAATCCATCACCGCGGCCTTCCTCAAGGACGAGTTGGGATGACCGTCAGGGTGGGGAACAGGTGCCGGAGGAGGCGCCTGTGTGAATGCCTGCCTGAGGCCGAAGAAAGTTTTGTCACGGATTATTGATCAGTTAGCACTACAGGGCGCCTAATCGCGCCCTGTTTCTTTTACATGGAATATCTCCAAGAGGTAGATATTTGGCTGTTGGCACAGGAAATTCGGTTCCTGTGCCGATTTTTTTGATTTTCTGGCCAATTGTAGCAAAATAGGGTGGTAGTGGTGTAATGCTTTGTGTCTCAGTTGATAGTGAGGTTTTTTGACGTTTTTAGTTTTCGTGAGGTTTTCATGGCTCTAGAAGGGGACGGTTTCGCGAAAAAAATCGCAAGGAAATCGAGTTGAGTGTCGTGAAAAGTAAAAATGGTAAGATTACCACAAGCTGTTTAGGGTTGCGAATTACAATCCTTAACACCCGGTTCGTGATTGAAAAGGAAAGGGGAGGGGAGTTTTACCGCCTGTTGTGTTTGCAATCGCCATGATTTAAAATCACATCTCGTTTCCAAACCGCAAATTTACTTTTATATCATTTACAAAAACATGAAAACAACACATTAACACTTATTTGCAACCTTTGTAAGTATCTACAAATGAGTAAAATAATAAAAAGATATAAAGTGATGCTAAAACTAATTCTTAAAGTTTTTGCGTAACTTTAACTTTAAGCAAATTCGCCATCTTGTAATCTATTGAAAACTAGAATAATACAATAAATGTATAAAGTGATGGTTTAATACATAGTGTTTACAGTGGCAACAAGGGATGGTTAGTGCCGATTTGCGGTTATGCTTTTGTAAATTGGTAGATTTATCAAATAAAATTTGCATATCTCAATAAAGTGTTTTAAATTTGCAATTGCAAAATTCAAGGATGTTAACAGTGTGTTTTCATTTGTACATCGATTTTTTGAGGTTTCAGGGCTTGATTTTACCCATTAGTGAAAACGGGCTTTCAGAGAGGTGGAATTCCCCTTTGAAAATTTTCTCAAAAAATCACTGCTAAAAATTTTCTCTGGAATTTTACAAGGAAAACGTGTTGAGAAAATCCTGACAACTGGACACCGGTTTTACACCTCATGTTATTTAGGTCGCATGACCGTCTAAAAAAATTGGAACATGGATATAGTTTCTAGACTTAAAAGATTCTTGCTGGAGAACGGCATCAGCAACTCGCTGTTTGCCGATAACTGTGGCATACCTCGCCCTACTCTCTCGCAGCTGCTCAACGGACGCAACAAGAAGGTGAGCGATGAGCTCATCTCTAAGATCCATACTGCCTACCCTGCGTTGAACGTGATGTGGCTCATGTTTGGCGACGGTGATATGTTTGTTCCAAATGCGAACAGTTCTTCTCCGTCTCCTGGAGCTCAACCCGGCGAGAATGCGATAGATTTCGGCGCCTCTAATAACGATGCTCAAAATCAAACGCGTCAAACGACCATTAACTTCGGTGGCAACGAGAGGGACGATTTCGGGGGCCAGCAGCGCCCTGTGACGCCCATGTCGCAGAATGCTATGGCCGACGTGTTCCAGAGCCTTGCGAGGACCACTGTGGCCTCTAAGGGCGGCTCTCAGCGCGGAGCGTCGTCCCAGGGTGACCGCCGCGTGGTGAGCATCATGGTGCTCTATAGCGACGGCCGCTTTGAGAACTTTGTCCCCCAGGGATGATGTTCTGCCCCCTAGGCACCATCATTGGAGATCTAATCTAAACTATTATATAACGTGAGCGGCCACCCCCAGCAATGGGGTGGCCGCTATTTTAAGGTGACATCCAGTCGGTCGCGAATCACGCTTTGCTGTCTGTCTTCGTACCCAAAAACTGCTCAAAACACTTCTCTAAATCGCCTCGACATATTTAGTGGAACCCACCTTGAGGGGGATGTGTCTTTTAGTCTTCATCGTCTTCGTCGTCTTCGTAGGTGTTGCTGGCGTGCTGGCCTTCTTGGGTGCGTTTTAAGAATTTCATGCGTTGCGCGTGCTGTTCCTTGTCAAACACGAGCGAAAAGGTGCAGTGGGCAAACCGCAGGTCATACTCTCCCCTCACGTAGATGATGCTGAAGGGCGGGTTCTTGAGCAGGAATTCCTCGGCTAGGCGGCGCAGCTCGTCGGTGTCGATGTCTTTGTTGGAGGTGCTGCCTAGCTCCACGTCAATCTTCTTCAGGTTGCCGTTCTGGTCTATCTCGCTTGCCATGACGCTGACTACTATCTTGCCGGTGTATTCGGGGTGCAGCTCGGCTATGTACTGCTCCAGTTCCAGGGTGGCACGTGTGTCGTCACCCTTGACGGTGCACTTGTTGTCGTAGTGCTTCACGTCGGTCACCATGCCGTTGTTTATCGTGTAGATGTCCTCGTGCTCAAAGACGCTCTCAAAGCCCATGTGGACGTAATTCACGAGTTTTCCCGACGCCACTGACACCTCGCCGCTGTACCAGCCGGCAAGTATTCGTCCGTCGGCGGTCTTGTGGGCGCCAAACAGAGGCTCGTTGGCGGCAATTACCTTGGCTGTGTCGCTTTCGTACCCTATCTGGATGCTGTCAAGGTACAGTTTGTTGTCCTGAAGCTGCCAGTAGCCTATGTATCCTCTCCACAGGGCGGTGCAGAGGTCGGTGCTCATGCGCGGGTATTTCTTTTTGAACTGGTTGAATTGCTCGAATCGGTCCAGGGGGCAAGCCCTCATGCTGTAAGAGGTAGTATCAACGAATAGGACTTCGCCGAACTGTGCAGTCGCGTTAGCTTTTAGGCTAACGGCTATCAGTATAATTGTCAAAAAGCGGAAAATGTGTTTCATATATTTAATAAGTTAGTTGCCATATATACGTTGGGGCAGCTAGCGATATTGCCCGCTGCCCGTTGGTTAAGTACTATTTGATGCTGTCGTCAGATGCCTTTCATTGCCTCCGTGAGCTCGGCGCAGCTAGCTATGCCGTGGCGCTTCATGTAGTCCTCGATATAGTCTACAGCCTTGACGGTTACCTGCGGGTCGATGAAGTTGGCGGTGCCTATCTGCACTGCTGTGGCTCCGGCGAGCATGAACTCCACGGCGTCGCGGCCGTTCATGATGCCTCCCAGGCCCACTACAGGCACGCTGACGGCGTTGGCCACCTGCCACACCATGCGCACCGCTATGGGCCTGATGCAGGCTCCTGAGAGGCCTCCTGTGATGGTCGACAGGCAGGGGCGCTGGCGCTCCACGTCGATGGCCATGCCCAGGAAGGTGTTGGTGAGCGACACGGCGTCGGCTCCGGCAGCCTCGGCGGCGCGTGCTATCTCGGTGATGTCGGTCACGTTGGGGGTGAGCTTTACGATCATGGTACGGTCCCAGGCGCGGCGCACGGCGCTCACGACGCTCTCGCAGCCGTTGCACGTGGTGCCGAACGACATGCCGCCCTGCTTCACGTTGGGGCACGAGATATTCACCTCGATGGCCGCAACCTTGTCAAGGCCTTGCAGACGCTCGCACACGCCCACATAGTCCTCGATGCTGGCGCCCGACACGTTCACGATGACGCGTGTGTCCAGATCCTTGATGCGTGGGTAGATGTTGGTGGCAAAGTATTCCACGCCCTTGTTTTGCAGTCCCACGGCGTTGAGCATGCCGCTGGGGGTCTCCACCATGCGTGGGTAGGGATTGCCCTGGCGCGGGTTAAGGGTGGTGCCCTTGACGATGATGCCTCCCAGGCGCGAGAGGTCGATGAAGTCGGCAAATTCCTCTCCGTAACCGAAGGTGCCCGACGCTGTCATCACGGGGTTCTTGAGGGTGAGTGACCCTATCTTTACGCTTAAGTCTACCATTTGAGTCGATTTATATTGAAAACAGGGCCCTCAGTGCACACGCACACGTTGCCCTCATCCTTAGTATCCTCCACGCAGCACAGACAGGCTCCCAGGCCGCATGCCATCATGTTCTCGAGCGATACCTCGCAGTTGATGCCGCGCTCGCGTGCTATGGCCGCCACAGCCTTCATCATGGGCATGGGGCCGCAGCAGGCTATGTGGGTGATGTCCTTGCGGTGCAGCACGGGGTGGGTGGTCACCAGGCCCTTGTGGCCCAGCGAGCCGTCCTCGGTGGCGACGTGTACCTCGGCAATCTGGCGGAACAGGTCTAACTGGAGCAGGTCGCCCATAGAGCGCGCTCCCAGCAGGAACTGCACGTCGACGCCATGCACTGCAAGCCTCGAACCCAGCATGAGCAACGGAGCGGTGCCCACACCGCCGCCTATGAGCAGCGCGGTGCCCTTCACGTCGGTCGTGAAGCCGTTGCCCAGCGGCATGACGACGCTAAGGCGTGAGCCCTCGGTGATGTCACACAGGGCGTTGGTTCCCTTGCCGGCGCGGCGCACCAGCAACCACAGCTCGTGGCTGTCGGCATAGTTGATTGAAATGGGCCTTCTCAGGTAGGTTGCCTTGGAGTTGGGCACCTCCACCTGCACGAACTGCCCCGGCAGAACCTTGGGCAGTACCCCCTTAGTGGGTGCCAGCTTGAGCAGGCTGTAGTTGTCGCCATGCTTGTCGTTGGCCTTAACGATAAGTTCAAGTACCTGTTTCATGCCACAAAGATACTAAATTTTACCGAAAACACGAAATGCAGATAATGAAATATGCCACAATTGCCGCAGGCCGCCCAACTCAGCAGTTTCTAAGGTACAGAAGTTGCTTGATGAATCGCTTGCGTGTGTCGGCAAACAGGTCGTCGTGATAGAGCTGTGCGTGTTTCTTAAGCCCTTTTACCAACTCTTGCAGGTAAAGGTCTTGCTTGTAGAGGTGTATCATCGTCTTGTTCTTCACGAAGTTGTAAACCTGGCTGTAAACGATGGTTGTGTACTTGCTGCTGCATTCAAAAACCCGGCATGGTGTAGTCGTCCAGGTTAATGCGGTTGTAGTCGGGCGTGAGGAGGTAACAGCGCACCTTGCGCCCACATGCCTGGCTCGTGGCGTAGTCGTAGTATTTCTTGAGCTGGTTGCCCACGTTCTTGTTGTCGGAGACTATTATGCCGTTGATCTTGGATGTGATTTTGTTCTCAACCACCACCACGGTGTCATCGTTCTCGAGATAGAGGTCTACGTTCTCACGTTCCCGGTAGATGTGAGGGTAGGGTTTGGTGTCGATGCCCAGCACTTCTCGTGCAAATTCCACTACTAGCTCGGGGTATTTGCCCATGAAATGGGCTAGCGCATTGGAGAATGCGAGTTCATAGTCGTCGATGCGGCATATATCGAAGAAGTTGGCTTCGTCTTCGTCGCCTAGGTCTCCAATGTTGCTCACTCCCTGGGTGTCGATGGTCCACAGGTCGGCTTTGCCTATGAGTTCCTGCAGGCGGATGTAGTCGGTATTACCCGGAGCGAAGTATTGTTTCATGGAACTCTTGGCATAGTTTGATTCCATGTTGACTATCACGGCGTCGCATGGGGCCACACTGTGTAGGTCGTTGTAACCACTTGACTTGTCTTTAAATGACAAATATACTTTACTCTTGGGGCGAAACACGTGTTGTGCGTGCATCGTGACAGACACGTCTTGTCGCTCGTTCTGGTCGTTTGAGGCAAAGATGCGTGACAGGCTCTCGCCGCCGTAGCACACACTGTCGCATATCTTCCCCTGTGTTCTAAGCGTCTTGTCGCGGCTGTCATTAGGATTGTAGATATCGTTGTCGATAAGTGCCACGCCCAGCACCTCGAGGGCATATCGCCCCTCGATGCTGCGGGTGAGAAGCACGTGCTTTATCGTTCCGTAGTGGCTTGCGCTATAAGTGCCGTAGGGCTGGATGTAGATGTAGTTGTCGCCATGGTCATCCTTGTACATGTTGATGATTTCGTGGCCTATGTTTTGGTCCAGATAAGATCCGCAGAACATCTTGTTCAGGACTATCTCGCAGCGATTATCTCTCTTCATTTGATCATGCCGTTAACGGTTGTTCTTTTCTTCGAGCAGCTGTGTGAGCCTGTCAATCTTCTGCTCCATTTCTTTGAGTTGTTGCTTCACGTCGTCGTTGTTGTCCTCGGCCATTGCGTCAACAAATACTGAGTTGATGAATGACATTCCCATGATGCCGCCGGCAACCAGAAGCAGACAAAAGTAGGCTTTGACCAGTCCGTTTGCAATGGGTGAAGACATGCCGTTGGCCACTGCATTTGGTATATCATACCATCCTTCCACGGTGAAGAGCTGGAAGATAGAGTAGATAGATTGCATCGGAGTCTTGAAATAGTCGGGTGCCACATTTTGGAAAAGACTGCAGTTGATGAGCCCGAATATCACGATAATAAGGAAGAAAGCCGCCATTACCGAGCGTGACACGACCATTGCCCTTTTGAATCCTTTGCTAATCTGGGTAATGCCGCTGCCAAAGAAGTGAATAAAGCGGAAGAAACGCATAGTGCGGAGCAGGCGCAGGATGAGAAGCACGCTGAAGTCGGCAGCCTCCACGGGGAAGAATAGTGCCACAAGCGACGGTAGGGACAAGAGCACCAGTATTCCGTCCATGCGGTTCCATCCGTTGGACCAATACCCTTTAAGGCCAAGGGCGCGATGTTTCACTATCATCTCGACGATAAAGATGAGTGTGCAAGCCACATCAAGCCCTGTGAGCAAGCCTGAGTGCTCCCCGCTCACCTGAAGGTAGATTACTACTGAATTAACAAGAATGACAAAAAGAATGAATTTTTCTCCTAAACTGCTTAACTTAGACATGATCGTGATTGTTGTGTTAATTGACTTGAAAAAATAAAACAGGCATCCCTGAATGTGCTGGTTGCTAATAGCGGACAAGCAAGGATGCCTGGTTAATTACCAAAGTAATGTTTCAAGTTACTTGGCGTACTTTGACTTGAGTGATTCCATCTGGGCCTTGGTTGCCTGCTTGGGAATCTCGGGGAGCTTAGCGAGTGTCATCTCGTCGAGGGCGAGTACCCAGTCGTCGGCCGAGGCTACCTGAACCTTGATGCCGAACTGGCTCATGAGGTCCTTTTCAAAACCGCCTACGGTCTTGCTGGCACGGCACTCATAGGCGCCGGTTGCTGTTGCAACGTCGGTCACCTTCTCGCTGCCGTCGCAACGCTTGTTACCCTTGTACACACGCAGAGTTCCACCGAACTCTTCTTTAAATCTCTCACACAGTGTTGACACCAGGAGGCGTCCGTCTACTTTAATCTGCATAGTTTTTAATTTGTATTTAGTTGAAAATCTTGTATCAAATGTAACTATACAGCAATACGCTTTTTTTTGTATAATCCCCGCGCAGATCTCACGGATCTCACGGATTTCATGGATTAATCAGAGGATTAGTTATTTTTCAGATTAAATAATCTGCGTGATTTCTGCGAGATCCGTGAGATCTGCGCGAGAGAATCCTCATTGGAACCTATTGCTGTATAGTTGCGTATCAAATGCGGTTGGTCACTTGCTTTTGCGGGCGCGGGCAATGTTCTCTTTGCACATCTCGATAGAGTGCTTCAGAGATTCAATGGCACGGTCGTGGTAAGCCGCTTTGTCAATTTTTGACTTGCGGTAAGACGCCTTTCCGCTTGCCGTTGACTCGTTCTTGATGCGCTCGGCATAGTAAGCGTTGTCTTTCTTCTTGGCCTCGCGTTCACGTGCCATGCGGGCACGTAGGTCAACCATCTGCCTTTTATAATAATCTAAGCTCATGTCTCAGAATGGTTTATTTGTTGTTTATTACATCTATGAGTTTGCTGCCCAACTGGCGTGTAGTCCACTTGGGATCGACTTCAAAGCCAACGTTTTCCGCTATCTCGCGCAGGGCGGCTTTGGTATTGTCATAACTGCGGTAGGTCTCGATGCTGCCGCTTTCAAGTACCTTGATAAAGAAGTTGCCCACCTGTGCTTCATTGCCATTGCCAAACTCCTTGCAAAGTTTAGAACCGAATGTGCGGGTATTCCATTTTTCTTCATACTCGAAGCCTGCGGTTTCTGAAGCTTCGCGAAGCGACCCCTTCACGTTATCAAAGATGCGGTAGACAACGATGCCGCCGTCTTCCTTCTGCTGGATTACATATTCTCCTGAAATTGCTGATTTTGCTGCCATGTTGTTATCTTTTTTTTCGTTTGTTGTTGTTGTTGCCTAATAACAAACCGATCAGCCACGAACCCACGCGGCGTTCCATGCCTTGCTTGGTGGTGGGTACACCCAGTTTGTGCGATACCTTGAGTCTCAGACCGGTAAGCCCGATTGCTCGTTTCCACGAGAAACTCAAGCCCGGTATGCCGAAAAGTCCTCTTCGTGCCATCTCCGTTTATTTCCAAACGCCTTTCTTGCAACCGTTTTTCTCACACTCGGCATTGAAGGCTGCGAGGGTCTTCTCGTCGGCCGAGCCGCTGGTGTAGTAGCGGTGTCCGTCGGAACTGGTGTAGCACACTTGCGCGTACAGGCCAAACACCGTGTCAAACTCCTTCTCGAGGCTCTTGATTTTCTTGTTGCCCGAGATAGAGATCGAGCCACCGCTGTCGGCACGACGTACCGAGGCGAGTGTCTTGTCCACGTCAATGCCCGAGATGGATTCGCCCTTTTTCACGGCATCTCTCATGTAGCTGTAACATATCTTGAGCCTGAGGTAGGGGAATTTCTTGTTAAACTCTTTCATGAGAGTTCCTATCTTCTTGTTGCCCGAAACTGACAATCCTGTAGCGCTTGCAGTGGTTGTCGCCTTCTTTGCGGCGGTTGTTGTCTTCTTGGCTGCAGTAGTTGTCTTCTTCACAGCGGTAGTGGACTTCTTGGCCGTTGTTGTGGCTTTCTTTGCTGCAGTTGTCTTTTTGGTTGTGGTTGTTTTCTTAGCAGGAGGCATGTTGAATGTATGATTAGACGTTAATAGAAAGATACAGGGCACTTTGGGAAAAGTGCCCTGTAAGGTATTATCGGTCACTTGCCAGCGCCCACGAGGGTCTTGCTGTTGTCGGCAAGCGCGGTGTCGTCGGCATTAGCCACCTGTACACCGATGCCCCAAGCGGCAGCAAATTCCTCTTCGAACTTGCCCACCTTCTTGTTACCACCAACAGTGAGTTCGCCGCCCTTGGCGCCCTCGGCGCGGATAGACGCGAGTGTTGCTGCATCGTCGGCCATCCTGCCCTTGCAGGTTGTTGACATGTAAACACGTAATGAACTACCGAAAGCTTTCTTGAAGTCGGCTTTCAGTTTGCGTACTGTTGTACGACCGTTTATCTTGAGATCTGCCATAATTGTAAATATTCTTTAGAGTTCAACTTCAATATCGTTTTCTTCCTTGACCATGTCGGCAAGGAGGAGGGTTGCATACTCGTGGTCGAGGCCCAGGGCATCGGCCATGAGGAAGAGGTTAGAAACCTCGTCGTGGGCGAGCACGCCGTCGCACAGCACGATTTGGAGCGCTACCTCAAAGACGGTGCCAATTTCCTCGTCGTCAACACCTTCGCCAGCCTTAGCGAGGTACTCGGCAACTGCTTCTCCTTCAAGTTCCTTGACTGCTTCGAGCTCAGCATCCACGGCCTGGGCAAAGTCGTTGATTTCCAGGGCGTCGGCAATCTCGTCAACTGTTACTTTCTCGGCCTCGTCAAACTGTCCGTCGGCCCAGATTGCAGCTGCTACAAAAGCAGCGATATTTTTCTTATCTGTCTTCATTGTGATTTCTAGATTAAAAGATTAGCTAAAAAGTCTCTTCAGACGGTTCTTGAGGCTACCCTTTGCTGCGCGAGCCTTAGCCATGCGCTCAGCGATAGCTTTGCCTTCCTTGGTGCGCTTGTCTACTGCGCCGCTTTGAGTTCTCTTTACTGCGGGTTTCTTAGCTGCGGCTGCTTTTTTAGCGGCTGCTGCGCGGGCCTTTGCCATGCGTTCGCATATAGCCTTGCCCTCTTTGGTGCGTTTGTCAACGGCACCGCTTGCGGTTTTCTTTACTGCCATAATAGTTTGATTTTATTATTTGATTACTACGAATTCTGTGCGACGGTTCTCCTCGGCATTGGGATCCTCGGTGTTCTTGAGCTTATTGCTGCCGCAACCTTCAAACTGGAGACGTTCTTTGGCAACGCCTTGCGAAACGAGGAACTCTACAGTAGCCTTCGCGCGGTTCTCTGAGAGAGTCTTGTTGGTAGCAGCATCGCCCTCGGCGCTAGTGTGGCCTTCGATCTTGAGCTTGAGGTCGGGGTTCTTCTCCAGGAGCTTTGCAAGGTCATGAAGCACAAACTTAGCATCTTCGTTAAGGTCATATTTGCCTTGTTCGAATTGTGCTGCGTTGAATTTTGTCTCAATCTCGGCAAGCTGCTGCACGTACACTGTGTCGTGAACTTCGACAATCTTCTCAACCTCAACGGTCTCGGTCTTCTTGCCAGTGCCGCCCAGCAGGAACGCACCGATAGCCAGAGCCACGGCACCTGCTCCAATTGCGGCCCACAGCCACTTGGGCATCTTCTTGCCCTCGGGTTTGGGAGGAACATATCCATTGAGGTATTCCAGACGGAAACCGCCCTTTTCGCCCTTCATGGTTTTTTCGAATGCGGCAACTTCGATGTCATAATCACGTAATGCAAGGTTCACAAGGGGTTTGAATTGTTTTTCCTGCCACATGCTTACCATGTACACCTTAGTGCCGTCGGCTAATGTAATGATTTCGTCATCTTTTTGAAAGTAACCTTGTCCTGTTCCAAAGAATTTATTGCCTTTGGACATCTCTTCATCAATTAGCGCCTGCATTCCTTTTTCATCAAGGAAGAACTCGTCATAGGCACTTAATTCATTAGGGAAGGCTTTTCTCAAATCGTCCAGTGTTGCATGGGGATACATCACGAGATAAGCGTTGACGATACCTAGTGCGGTACGGTTCTGGGCCTTGCCATAAACTCTTACTTTACTTGCCATAATTTTTTATCGTTTTATGTTAATAATGTAGGGATTTATCTTTATAATCGAGGCTGTCGGGCATGTTGTGCTCGACCATGTATTTGAAAACATCCATGCGCGAAAAATCGTTAAGACCCTTGTGATAGTCTCTGTACACACGCTGGGCACTCTTTATATCATCTTTCTCAAGACACCCCGATATGACTTCCTCGGCTAGTGCGCCGTCCTGTTTTGTCACTCGGTTCTCATTGGCATAACGTGATTCTACAAAATAGTCATGCATCAGCGAAGCTGCTTTCTCGGTCCAGCCAAACGACAGCGACCACTTGACGTAGGTGCGTGTGAATTCCTGCTCAGCATCGCGTGCGCATTGCACGACGACGACAATGCCAGACAACACCACCAAAGACCAAAACCAATGTTTAAAAATAGTAATAAAACATCCTTTCATGGGTGCGTAATAATATATCACTAACTCTACAGCCTAGAGCATCCCCCCAGAATAGGCAATACATACATAAAAAAGAAAGACGTGGGTTGCTGTACCATTCAGCTTACCCCGTCTTCAGGCCCTGGAACTGCCCACCTACAAGGATAAGCAACCAGTTAGCCCACGCCAGTTAATTTATACATCAACATTGCACAACATGCACTAATGCACACACGTGTAACAATGCCAGTGATAAATCACTTGCATGAACGCTCGCTTGGTTGCGTCACCTTCGTGTAGGTTCAAATTTTCCAGGTTTGAAGACCGAAGATAAACGTCAAGTAAACGTCCTCTTGCCTCTGCAACTCTGCATTTTTGAGACACAAAGCGCATCAGCCCCTCAATGTAAATCGAAACTCCCGCTACCCCAATTCTGGGCTAACATGGTTTCACACTGCAAATATAACACTTTTTTCCGAAAAATCAATACACTAAACAGGTTTTTTTCGTAAAAACAAACAACATTCCATGCTACTTTTCGTTAAAAACCCACATGGAATGTTGTTTGTAGTAGTAATCACCCGGTTTATCAATTAGCAGGTGATGTGTTTGGTGGATTCTATTATTATAATACAATAAATAAAACTCACCTCTATTTTCCTACGGCTTCGGTGAAGGCGTCCATGATCACCGTGGGGCGGTGGTCATGGAAGGCGCCCAGGGGATACTGGCCTTCGAGCTCGGGTGCCCAGTAGAAGACACCGTGGCAGTGGCCGCCGCAGTCGTTCTTCGCAGCATCAATGATGGCTTTCATTATCATCTTGCCTTCCTCGGGCCGGGCAACTTCCACGCCGGTCTCCACGACCATTGTCTCCACTCCATATTTCTCGCTGATGCGCTTTATGTTCTTGGGGAAATCCCTGATCGTGCCGTGATAGTCGGTCTCGAGTTTAGAGTCTATGTCCCAGTAGGGATAGACACTCACGCCTATCATGTCATATTTCACCCCATGCTCACGCAGCCCGTCAAAGATGAAGTCATATCTTGCGGGATCGCATGCGCAATCCAGGTGTATGATGGTCACGGCATCGGGATAAACCTTTTTCACTGCCTTGCATCCAGCTTGCGTGAGCCCTGCATACTGCTTCATGTTGTCCTGGGCACGTCCCATGGGCCACAAGAAGCCATTGGTGGTCTCGTTGCCCACCTGCACCCACTTCACATCGATGTCGTGCTGCTTGAGCAGTCGCAATGTCTCCTCGGTGTGACGCGCAAGAGCCTTCTTCATCTGTTTGTAGTTCAAGTCTTTCCACGCGGCAGGGATGTTCTGCTTGGCAGGGTCGGCCCACCAGTCGCTGTAGTGAAAGTCAATCATGACGGGCATGCCTAGCGCCTGTGCACGCAGTGCCATCCTGAGCACGTCTTCCTTGTTACAGAACCCGCCCTTGGGGTCAACCCACACGCGCAGACGTATGGCATCAAGCCCCAGTTCCTTCATCAGCCGGGTATTCTCACGAGGCTCGCCGGCTGCATTATACAACTGCACTCCCCTACTCTCCAACTCTGTGGTACCGCTTATGTCAGCCCCAAGCCAAAACTTGTCCTGCGCCGACAACTGCATGGCCATCAATAATAATGTACCAACTATAAATGTCTTCATATAAAAATTGTTTTATTGCGGCCCCTTCGAGGCCGACGTTAGTTTTCTTCACCCTCTCCGACGGCTAAAGCCGCCGGTTACGATGCAACAAGAGGGTGTGTCAAAATGCGAAATCAAGTCGAGGTAGGGACGAGCGTGATACATCACGCAATTGTTTGAATACAAGCGTCCTGCGGCCGCTGCGGACGATACAGGAGTATCGTCCCTACATGCCCTTGTTTTTGCATTGCCTGCCCAAACACATTTTGACACACCGCCCATATCTCCATCACCGCTAGCATAATCCACTCCATCCGTATCGCTAACAACATCCACAACGCCAGCATCACTTACCCAGCCGTACACGTCAGGAAGAGACTCCTGCATGACGGGGAACCCGTCACACTGCATCGTAACCGGCGGTCAAGACCGTCGGATAGCAAAACCGTCACCACACCGGCCTCGGAGAGGCCGCACTGCATCGCAACCTCTACCACCGTAAAAACACAGAAACCGCAGCACATGCGAGATGTACCACGGTTCTATAAGTCTGTCCAAGCTGTGCTTAGGCTTCCTTCTTGACAATGCGACGCTCTTTGATGCGAGCCTTCTTGCCAGTGAGTTTGCGCAGGTAGTACAGTTTAGCGCGACGCACCTTACCATGCTTGTTGATAACGATGCTGTCGATGAACGGAGACTCGATGGGGAAGATACGCTCTACACCGATGTTGTCGCTGATCTTGCGAACGGTGAAACGCTTCTTGATGCCTTCGCCTGTAATTTTGATTACAACGCCACGGTACTGCTGGATACGCTCCTTGTTACTCTCCTTGATGCGATAAGCCACTGTGATAGTGTCACCGGGGAAGAATTCGGGAAGCTCCTTGCCTGTAGCAAATGCTTGTTCTGCAACTTTAATTAAATCCATTGTTTTTGTGTAATTTAGTGTTATTTGCTTCGCGCAACTTTCACAAGCCACTCGGTCTTCTTGTCAGAGGTTGCACAAAATGCGGTGCAAAATTACAAAAATTATTTCATTCTGCAATGAAAAAAAGATATTTTTTTATCTCGATTTAATCGTTGCCTAATCGCTGAGGTATTGCTTGATGTAGAGTTCGCAGTTGGGCACGGGCTCGTCATACCACTCTTGCCCGAAGCGGTCGATGAGCGGTTGCTTGAGGAACTGATACACCCTGATGCCCTCCTTGCGTCCCAGCACCTCGGCGCACTTGCATATCTTCCAGCGGTTGTAGTTCACCGCAGTGAACGTGGAGAATTCCTTGATGCGCACAGGGTAAAGGTAGCACGAGATTGGTTTGCGAAAGTCTATCTTACCTGCCCGGTAGGCCTTCTCGATGGCACATGAGCACAAACCACCGGGTTCGTAGCAAGTGAACACACAGTTCTTGCCATCGATGATCTGTGTCACAAGTTCGCCTTCGGGGTCGTGGTAAGCAACACCGTTTTCCTTGATTTCCTGTTGTGCGCGAGGCAGCAGGTCGTCCCAGATGTCGGGCAATATCTCTTCTATTTTCTTGCGCTCGTCCTCGGTGAGGGGTGCTCCGGCATCGCCCTCGATGCAGCATGCTCCCAGGCATGTGTCAAGGTCGCAGCAAAAGAATCGCTCTACCAGCTCTAGGCTCACTAATGTCCCTTGTATATCAAACATAGATATTTCTATTTAGGTGGATTCAATAAATGTTTACTCGAGATTGGCGAGTGCATGTTCGAGCTCGGTGCTCGACAGTTTCAGGTGTATTTCCCCCTTGTAGGCATAGGAGATGTGTCCGGTCTCTTCACTCACCACTATAGCCACAGCGTCGGTGGCCTGGGCGATGCCCAGGGCCGAACGGTGGCGCAGTCCCAAGTAGCGCGGCAACGACGTGTCGTGCGACACTGGCAAGATGCAGCCTGCGCTCTTCACTTTGTTTCCGTCTATGATCATGGCGCCGTCGTGCAGCGGGCTGTTCTTGAAAAATATGTTCTCAATCAGGCGGGTATTGATGTTAGCGTCAACCACACCGCCCGTGCGCTCATAGCCTTCTAGGGGCATTTGCCTCTTGACGACAATTAACGCGCCAGTCTTGGACTTTGACATGCTCATGCAAGCATACACCACAGGCAATATCCATTTGTTCTCGTCATCGCCCTCGGCTTTGCTCCTGAATGCCTTGGCTATGAACCCCCATCCCTTGTGTGAGCCCAGCTCTATGAGGAAACGCTTAATCTGCTCCTGAAACAGGATGACAATGATGAACAGACCTATGTCGACAAACTTGTCCATGATGGTTCCTATGAGTCGCATGTCAAATATCTTGTACATCACGATCCAGGATATCACAAACGCTAGCACGCCGATG
>JAZQPG010000170.1:0-8665 GCA_045628365.1 Sodaliphilus sp.
GCACCACTCCGCGGATGCCATCCTGCCTGATAATATCAATAAGGTTTTCCATATCAATTGCGAAATTACAAAAATTATCCAACACCACAAATAATGAAATGAAAAAACCACATCCCACATAACAAAAAAAACAGTCACAAACATTGCTGCTTGTGACCTAAGTAGTGAAACAGGGACTCGAACCCTGGTTTCCGCCGTGAGAGGGCGGCGTCCTAGACCGCTAGACGATATCACCGTGTTGTATGTTTTGTAGTGAAACAGGGACTCGAACCCTGGTTTCCGCCGTGAGAGGGCGGCGTCCTAGACCGCTAGACGATATCACCGTAATTGTTGTTTTGTAGTGAAACAGGGACTCGAACCCTGGTTTCCGCCGTGAGAGGGCGGCGTCCTAGACCGCTAGACGATATCACCAATTACTCTGCAAAGGTAGATGTTTTTTTTGAACTGTGCAAACTTTTTCGAAAAAAAACATCATAAAAAATAAAAACAGGCCTCGCAAACAAGAAATCAAGGCAAAATATGCCCAGTTACATATTTTTTTTGTAACTTTACACCACTTATAGAAACACGTCTAACGACACTTTAAAAATAAAACAACTTAACATGGCAAACAAGAGACAATTAAAGAAGGCAATTTGCCGCGCTTGTGGCGAGGTTGCCAGCGAGTGCATCTTTACTTCAGAGGCACTGGGCAAGGTAGAGGACATCCAGAAGTGGGACAGCATCATCATCGAGGCTGCACTGCTCCAGGCCGAGGCTGTGAACCGCGTGTCTGAATCGTTCAAGCAGCTCCCCAAGGACTTCCCCAGCATCAAGGAGTATAAAAAAGCACGCAACGCACACGCGAAGCAGGTGGTTAAAGGCATCAACGAAATGATGACCACTACCATGCAGGAAATAGCACAAAAGATGAACGCCCTCCTGCCCAAGAAGGCTTAAACTCACTTAGACACAAAACGACTCTCTAGAAAAATGAATTTAGCAGGATGGTTACTTAAAAAGGCCGGATGGAAGTTTGAAATCAACATCCCTCCAACGCCCAAGTGCATCATTACTATTGCCCCACACACGAGCAACTGGGACTTCATACTAGGCGAGTTGGCCATACGCTCAGTGGGAATGAAAGCCGGATTCCTGATGAAGGACACCTGGTTTTTCTTCCCCCTGGGCTATTTCATGCGTGCCATTGGCGGCATTCCCGTCAAGCAACGCAAGAACACACGCGTTACCGACAGCGTGGTCGAAGCATTCAAGTCTCACGACGAGATGGTAATAGGCATCACGCCTGAAGGCACGCGCTCACCCAACAAAAAATGGAGAACCGGTTTCATGCACATAGCCCGGGAAGCGCAGGTGCCGTTGGCTCTGGCCTATATCGACTATGGCAAACGCACCGTGTGCATTGACCGTTTTTACGAACTGACAGGGGACATCGATGCCGACATGGCAGGCATCAAGGCTTATTACAGCCACTACACCGCCAAGTTCCCCGAGAAATTTGCTTATTAACGGCTTACAACGCCCCTACCTTAACCCGCACAACACAACACCAACATGTTCAACCGCAATTTCAACATAGCGCTGATAGAGAGCGACATAGCCTGGGGGGACAAACAGGCTAACTTGGACCAACTGCGCAACGACCTGGAACGTGTCCCCGACAACACCGACCTCGTGGTTTTGCCCGAGATGTTCTCCACCGGATTTATATCAGGCAACCAAGAAATGGCACAGGAACTGGCCGAGCGCAACACAGGAGACACCATGCGCATGCTGCACGACATTGCGCGCGAACGACAAATGGCTATATGCGGCAGTTTCCTTGCTGCCACCGCGGGGCAAGTGTTCAACAGGGCATTCTTTATAGAGCCAAACGGAGACGACACTTTCTACGACAAGCGGCATCTCTTCTCTTACAGCGGAGAGGACAAAGTGTATCACCAAGGCCATACCGAGGCCCCTGTGGTAAGATTTAGAGGCTTAAACATCAAGCTTGTCGTGTGCTACGACCTTAGGTTCCCTGTATTTTGCCGCACACAACGACACAGCAGCTACGACCTGCTGGTAGTGGTAGCCAACTGGCCAACATCGCGCCAACACGTGTGGCGCACGCTGCTCGCCGCACGCGCCATGGAAAACGAAAGCTACGTGGTGGGAGTAAACCGTCGTGGCACAGACAACGCTGGCACCCCCTACGGTGTCGGCTCGTCAATGATCATCGATTTCAAGGGCAAAACCATTGCGACTGCAACCGAAGAATGTAACATCGCATGCGCCACCCTTTCGCCCGAAGCGATAGAAAACTTTCGCGAAAAATTCCCCGCCTGGCAAGACGCCGACGACTTCAAGATCTACATCTAAGAACGGCACTGACGTGCCTATAAGAACGGGCTGCGCCCTATAAGAAGCACACGTTCTTAAAGCGAAGCGACAGCGGAGCGTTCTTAAAGCGAAGCGACAGCGAAGCGTTCTTAAAAGCGAAGCGTTCTTAAAAAAAATCTTGTGAGTATCAATTAATTTTTGTACTTTTGTAGTTAATTTATCAAAGGTACCAAGATTGTGAAAAATTTCATTCTACGCACCCTCTCGGGGGCCGTTTATGTAGCACTCATTGTCGTAGCAATTTTGCTACTCGACAACTCCCCTATCGCCTACTTGTGCCTCATCTCGGCATTCATCGCCGTAGGCATTCACGAGATATACACGATGACACGCAAAGAAGGATCCGAGTCATGGATGGTGTTCATCATTGACGCACTGGGCGGTATCAGCACCTTCATCTCATTTTACTTCATGAGCACCGAGGAACAGTCAACCCACGGACTGTGGTTAATCCCGTTGGCGACTTACTTGATTGCCCGCTGTATCGTGCAGCTCTACCGACCCCAGCAAAATGCGGTGCACAGCCTAGAGCGTTCTTTCTTTGCAATGCTGTATATTGTGATGCCGCTGTCCATGCTCAGCAGCATCAGTTCCATCACATCACCGCGCATGTTGCTGGTAATCTTCTGTTTCATATGGCTCAACGACACCGGGGCATTCCTCACGGGTATCACACTGGGACGACACAAACTTTTCGAGCGCGTATCGCCCAAGAAGTCTTGGGAAGGATTCATTGGCGGCGTGGCATTTTGCATTGCAGCTGCCTATGCGTTCTATTACGTGAAACTCCTCAATGATTTCCTGCAGGTACCCGACCTCAGGGTCACTGTTATCCTCTCCGTGATAGTGTCGCTTGCAGCAACATTCGGCGACTTCACCGAGTCACTGCTCAAACGCACACTTGAGGTCAAAGACTCAGGCAACCTTATCCCCGGACACGGAGGAATACTCGACCGCATCGACAGCCTGTTGCTGGTAGCCCCTGCAGCATTGATTTTCCTAGCTTTAGTAGTTTATAATAATATACTTACCTTGTAACAATGAGCAACCATCGTTATGACCTGAGAGGAGTGTCGGCATCTAAGGATGACGTGCACAACGCGATCAAGAACATCGACAAGGGATTATTTCCCAAGGCATTTTGTAAAATCATCCCCGACATCCTGGGTGGAGACCCCGAGTATTGCAACATCATGCATGCCGACGGCGCCGGAACCAAGTCTTCGTTGGCTTACGTATATTGGCGAGAGACAGGAGACCTGAGCGTGTGGAAAGGCATTGCACAAGATGCCATAGTGATGAACATCGACGACCTGCTGTGTGTGGGAGCAACCGAGGGCATCCTGCTTTCTTCAACCATTGGCCGTAACAAAAACCTCATCCCCGGCGAGGTTGTCAGCGCGCTCATCAACGGAACACAGGAATTCATTGACCGCCTCAACGAGATGGGGGTCAACATCATCTCTACCGGCGGCGAGACAGCCGACGTGGGCGACCTGGTGCGCACAGTGATCGTAGACAGCACCGTGACATGCCGCATGCGCCGCGACCAGGTAATCGACAATGCCAACATCAAGGGCGGTGACGTGATCGTGGGACTCGCTTCCTACGGGCAAGCCACCTATGAAGACGCTTACAACGGCGGAATGGGCAGCAATGGACTCACATCGGCTCGCCACGACGTCTTTGACAAATACATCGCACAGAAATACCCCGAAAGCTATGACCAGGCCGTCCCCGACGAACTGGTATACTCGGGCAACATCAAACTCACCGACTCCATCGAGGGAATAGACGTAAATGCCGGACAGATGGTACTCTCCCCCACTCGCACCTATGCGCCCGTCATACGCGCCCTGCTCGACAAGATGCGTCAGCAGGTTCATGGCATGGTGCATTGCACCGGTGGTGCACAGACCAAGGTGATGCACTTCGTTGAGAACAAGCACGTCATCAAGGACAACATGTTCCCCATCCCGCCGCTGTTCAAGACCATCAAGGAGCAGAGCGGCACCGACTGGAAGGAAATGTACCAGGTGTTCAACATGGGGCACCGCATGGAAATATACGTCTCACCCGAGGATGCTCAGGCTGTAATTGACATAGCACGCGGCTTCAACATCGACGCACAGGTGATTGGACGCGTGGAAGATGCCGAGTCTAACCGACTCACCATCCAAAGCCCGGCAGGCACGTTCGAGTATTAACCAATCCACATGAGGCGGTTAACCAAAGTCATACTATGGTGTGCCGCGGTGGCGATCATCAGCGCTGTCACCGCATGCGGCGAGATGACATCGGGCGGTCAATATCCCGACAAACTCGTCGTGGGCACCATGTATAGCCCCACGGGGTTTTTCATCGTCAGAGGCGACACCCTGGGATATGACTACGACCGCATCTGCGACTTTGCCCACAGTAAAGGACTACCTATAGAATTCAAAGTAGCACACTCGCTCAACGAGCTTGTGGCAATGCTCAACAACGGACAGGTAGACATTCTTGCTACCGAAGTGCCAAACTCGGGCGAATATCGCAGGCAAGTGATCAACTGCGGAAGCATCAACGAGACAAGACCGGTGCTGGTACAGAACACGGGCAAGGAACATATCAATAGTGTGACACAACTGGCCGGACGAGACGTCTATGTGCAAGCAGGTTCCAAGTATGAGGAATTGGTAAATAACATGAACAGCGAGATGGGGGGACTCATCAAAGTGCACCCCATGCATGCCGACTCGGTATCAACCGATGAGCTTCTCAACATGGTTTCTACCGGCAAAATCGATTACACCATCGTTGACAGCGACATAGCCCAGTTCAACGCGGCACACTACGACAGCATTGACGTGACGGTCAAGATGGGAATACCCCAAACATCGTCATGGGCCGTAAGCCTAGACAACAAATGGTTAGCCGACAGCATTGACGCATGGAGCAACTCGACCAACGCCCGCGCCTATTCCAAGCAAGCCTTGGAACGCTACTTCAATAAAAACCAGGCTAAAGACGAGGTGTCACTAGTCAACGAGATCCCACACCTGGGCGGCGGACCTGGCACCGGCACCAGCGGAGCATGGGGAACACGCCCTGGACCAACAGTGCACAGCTGGGGACCTGTGGGCGGAGGCACATCGGGAAACGCTTCCTCGTTCACAGCACTCTTCCAGCGATATGCACCTGCCACAGGATGGGACTGGAAACTACTGGCTGCCATCGCACGCGTGGAGTCAAACTATAACTGCAATGCTGTTTCATGGGCAGGTGCACGAGGACTCATGCAGGTGATGCCCAGCACAGCACGAGGACACGGAGTTGACCCCGACCAGCTCTTCGACCCCGAAGTGGCAGTTAGGGTCGCTGCACAATGCATCCAGTCGCTCAACAAACAATTCACCTCACGTATCCCCAACCGGGAGCAGAGGCTAAGGTTTATCGTCGCTTCCTATAACGCCGGAGCCGGACACGTGCTCGATGCCATGGCACTGGCCCAGAAATATGGAAAGAACCCACTGGTGTGGGAAGGTAACGTGGAGGAGGCAATGCTTTGGGAGTCAATGCCCCAGTACTACAACGACCCGGTGTGCAAGTATGGATATTGCCGTGGGCGCGAGACGGTGGACTACGTCATCAAGGTGAAACGACACTATGGCATATGGTAACTAACTGATAAATATCACACATATATATAAATAATTAAAGACACAAAACTATGAAAAGAAGGTATTTAACTGTAGCAGTAGTGCTCTCGCTCGCTGCATCGCTAACCCTTACTTCATGCTTGGGTAGCTTCGCCCTCACAAACAAGGTACTCTCTTGGAACCGCCAAGTGGGCGACAAGTTTGTCAACGAACTGGTATTCGTGGCAATGTGGGTTCTTCCCGTATATGAGTTGTCAATGCTCGCCGACCTCACTGTGATCAACTCTATTGAGTTCTGGTCGGGTGAAAATCCCGTTACTGCCGAGACTAAGATTATTGACGGTAAGGACGCACGCTACCTCGTTCAAAGCGACGAGAACGGTTACACCATCACTAACACAAAAGACAACACAGTGGTAAAATTCAACTTTGACGCAGCCGACAACTCATGGTCACTCGAGGCCAACGGTCAGCAGCACAAGTTGTTCAACTACGTTGATGACAATCACGTAAACATCATCAACTCTCGCGGCGGTTATGACTGTGTCGAGCTAAGCGCACAGGGCGTATGGGCTTATCAGCAGCAGGCGCTCAGCACAACCCCCGATTACGCTAAGCGCTGATCATCCACTTGACACCCTGCGTCAAGATATTAACAACGGCACCCTGGCCCCAAAAGCCAGCGGTGCCTTTTAGTAATCTATTGTCCCAAGGGGACAATACCCAGCGCTTGCGCTGGATAAAAACCCCGTACATACGAAAGGAGCACAGCGACTGGAGAACGTACGGGGTAAAATACGGGACGGAGCCATTCCGCTCTCCTCGACACGGAGACTAACACGCCGTCAAAACCTTTATATTATGGCGGTTAAGTCACGTACTTTCAGCACGCACCTTATAGGTGTACTTCTTCCGAGGGTCACGTCAGCTACCGCTCACTTCACCCCCGGTTATTGTTCGCTCTCGCTCACAGCACGCACGCTTCCTGCACTTCTTTTACGTGTTCTTTTGATACCGTTCTTCAATTACTGATTATTTCCGGACAGCAATAGTTTTCATTTTTTTCCGGACAGCAATAAAAAAAACGAGCTTTAGCGGTCCCGTGATGTGGTGACGCGCTAAGCTCGTTTTTATTCGTTGCTATACTCAGCTAAGGACGATTAGGCGTTCTTTGCCTTTTCAACGATAGCCTTGAAAGCCTCGGGGTTGTTCATTGCCAGGTCGGCGAGGACCTTGCGGTTGATCTGGATACCAGCCTTGTGGATAAGACCCATCAGCTTGCTGTAAGAAAGATCCTCCAGGCGAGCGGCAGCGTTGATACGCTGGATCCACAGAGCGCGGAAGTTACGTTTTTTCTTCTTACGGTCAGCGTAAGCATAGGTAAGACCCTTCTCCCAAGTGTTCTTGGCAACGGTCCAGACGTTCTTGCGGGCGCCGAAATAACCTCTTGTAAGTTTTAAGATTTTCTTGCGTTTAGCTCTAGAAGCTACGTGATTTACTGATCTTGGCATTTTTTAAAATCGTTTTGAATGTCAGCGGTTTGTCTAAGCAAACTCTTTGTGCTGGGCATTCGGTTAATAAAAATGATAAAAATCTCTTTTTTGAAAGATAAAAGTGTGAAACGTCTTGATTACTTCTTCACGAGCATCAGGCGAACAGAGTTGATGTTAGCTTTGTCCACGAGACTAACGTGAGTGAGTCTTCTTTTCTGCTTCTTAGTCTTCTTAGTCAGGATGTGACTTTTGTAAGCGTGACCTCTTTTGATCTTTCCTGTTCCGGTAAAGGAGAACCTTTTTTTGGCACCGGAATTAGTTTTAACTTTTGGCATTTTGTTTGTTTGTTTTAAAAAATAATTATTATTAATTATCGGGGACCAGGCACTTACCAAGCCTAATGCCCCTTTTCTTTTTCAGTTGTTTTAACGCCGTGCCACCACCTTATATTATATAGCGGCACGCCGTTACTCCAATATTACTCTTCGCCCTCGTTGTTTTCCTGCTTGGGAGCGGGTGCCTCAGCCTTGTCTTCCTTTTTCTTGGCAGCAGGCTTGCGGGGCGACAGCATGATAGTCATGCGCTTACCTTCAAGCACGGGCATCTGGTCTACCTTAGCCAGGTCTTCAAGAGCAGTTGCAAATCTGAGCAACAGTTCCTCGCCTTGCTCCTTGAACAGGATTGAGCGACCCTTGAAGAACACATAGCTCTTCACCTTACAGCCCTCCTTGAGGAACTCAATGGCGTGCTTGAGCTTGAAGTTGTAGTCATGCTCGTCGGTCTGAGGACCGAAACGAATTTCCTTGACAACAACCTTGGTTGACTTGGCCTTCTGCTCCTTGATGCGCTTGCGCTGTTGGTACAAGAACTTCTGGTAATCCATGATCTTGCACACGGGAGGCTGGGCCATGGGAGCAATCTCGATAAGGTCGAGCTCGAGCGAATCGGCAATCTTGATAGCCTTGGCAATGGGATAGATACCTTCTTCCACATTGTCGCCCACGAGTCTCACTTCACGAGCCTTGATGTCATCATTAATTGCATGAGCATCTTTGTCTTTTTTTCCACCCATGGGGCGACGGCCACGGTTGCGCGCGCCGGCATTGCCGCCAGGTGTTGACGGACGCTTAGGTCCTGACCAATAAGGTT
>JAZQPG010000171.1:0-14917 GCA_045628365.1 Sodaliphilus sp.
TTACCCTTCGCTAATGAAAATCTACACCAAATTGCATCGCAATTAAAGAACCGCCGTATGCCGAACGGCACGTACGGTGGTGTGAGAGGTCGGAAAACGAAAGTAGGAAGAAAACTACTTCGTTTTCCTCCTACTCGATTACTGATTGCCGGGGGTTCCGGCATATCCGGCACAGCCGGGGTTTCCGGGAGTGCTGGGGGTTCCGGGGGGATTCTACTACTGGATGTGCTTGCCGGTGAGGATACCCTTGATGTCGTTGAGCTTGTTGAGGGCCTCCATGGGGGTGAGGTTGTTGATGTCGATGGTGAGGATCTCGTCGCGTATCTGGGTGAGCACGGGGTCGTCGAGCTGGAATATCGACAGCTGGTAACCGCTGCGGCTGCTGGCCACGTCGCCCAGGTCCTTGGTGACGGCCTCGCCGCCCTGTGAGTTGGCCTCGAGCTGCTTGAGCACCTGGTTGGCTCGCTCCACGATGTCGGCGGGCATGCCGGCGAGCTTTGCCACGTGGATACCAAAGCTGTGCTCGCTGCCTCCCTTCACGATCTTGCGCAGGAACACCACCTTGCCGTTCATCTCCTTGACGCTGACGTTATAGTTGACGATGCGGCCAAACTTCTTCTCCATCTCGTTGAGCTCGTGGTAGTGGGTGGCAAAGAGTGTCTTGGCATGGGCTCGATGCTCGTGGATGTACTCCACGATAGACCATGCGATGGAGATGCCGTCATAGGTGCTGGTGCCTCGTCCCAGCTCGTCGAAGAGCACGAGGCTGCGCTCGCTCAGGTTGTTGAGTATCGACGATGCCTCGGTCATCTCGACCATGAAGGTGGACTCGCCCAGGGAGATGTTGTCGCTGGCACCCACGCGGGTGAAGATCTTGTCGACAACGCCTATGCGTGCCGCCTCGGCGGGCACGTAGCATCCCATCTGTGCCATCAGTGCGATGATGGCCGTTTGGCGCAGCAGGGCGCTCTTACCGGCCATGTTGGGGCCTGTGATGATCATGATCTGCTGGTCGTCGTTGCTCAGGCGTATGCTGTTGGGCACATACACCTCGCCTGGGGGCAGCTGCCTCTCGATGACGGGGTGTCGCCCCTCGGTGATGTCGATGTCGAGCGAGTCGTCCACCACGGGGCGGTTATACTTGCCCTCGATGGCTGCGACGGTGAAGGCGCCCAGGCAGTCGAGCTGCGCCAGGATGTTGCAGTTGACCTGGATGGCTGGGATGAACTCGGTGACTGCCATGACGAGCTCGTTGAAGAGCTGTCCCTCGATGATGAGAATCTTCTCCTCGGCACCGAGAATCTTCTCCTCGTAGTCCTTGAGTTCCTGCGTGATGTATCGCTCGGCGTTGACGAGCGTCTGCTTGCGTATCCACTCCTCGGGCACCTTGTCCTTGTGGGTGTTGCGCACCTCGATGTAGTAGCCAAAGACGTTGTTGTAGGCAATCTTGAGCGACGGGATACCCGTCTGCTCGCTCAGGTTGCGCTGCATGGACATGAGGTAGTCCTTGCCGCGGTGGGAGATGTCGCGCAGTTCGTCGAGCTGCTCGCTCACGCCGCGCATGATGACGTTGCCGCGGTTCACCTGGTTGGGTGCGTCGGGATTGATCTCGTGCTCGATGCGGTCGGCAATGGATGTGCAGGGGTTGAGCTGCTCGCCCAGTGCCGAGAGCACGTCGCAGGTGGCGTCCATGCACATGTGCTTGATGGGCTGGATGGCCTGCAGGGCACACTTGAGCTGCACGAGTTCGCGCGGGGTGATGCGTGCTGTGGCGGCCTTGCTGGTGAGTCGCTCCACGTCACCCATGACTTCGAGCTGCTGCTTGAGCAACTCGCGTGCCTCGGGGTCGCGGAAGAAGTGCTCCACGACGTTGAGTCGGCGGTTGATGGCCTTGACGTCCTTGAGCGGGAAAAGTATCCAGCGCTGCATGAGGCGTGCTCCCATGGGCGATAGCGTGCGGTCGATGACGCTGAGCAGCGACTTGCCGTCGTCGCTCATGGGCGACACGAGCTCGAGGTTGCGCACGGTGAACTTGTCGAGCCTCACGTAGCGCTCGGCCTCGATGCGCGACAGCGTGGTGATGTGCTTCACCTGTGTGTGCTGGGTGAGGTCCAGGTAGTGCATGATGGCTCCGGCAGCCACGATGGCGTTGTCCATGCCGGTGACACCGAAGCCCTTGAGCGAGCGAGTCTCGAAGTGCCTGAGCAGGCGGTCCATGGCGCTCTCCATGTTGAACATCCAGTCTTCCATCTCGAAGGTGAGGAAGTGGGTCTGGAACGCCTCGGCAAATGCCTTGCGGTTGCTGCGCTCGATGAGCACCTCCTTGGGGTTGAAGCTGCCCAGTAGCTTGTCGACGTAGTCAACACTGCCCTCGGCCACCATGAACTCGCCGGTGCTGATGTCGAGCAGCGCCAGTCCCAGTTTCTTCTTGCCAAAGTCGACCGCCGCGAGAAAGTTGTTTTCCTTGCGGTCGAGGATGTTGCTGCCCAGCACCACGCCGGGGGTGACGAGCTCGGTGATGCCGCGCTTCACGAGTTTCTTGGTGAGCTTGGGGTCCTCGAGCTGGTCACAAATGGCCACACGCTTGCCTGCGCGCACGAGCTTGGGCAGATAGGTGTCCAGCGCGTGGTGCGGGAAACCGGCCATCTCGGTAGCCGCGGCGGCCCCGTTGGAGCGTCGCGTGAGCGTGATGCCCAGTATCTCGGCGGCAATCACCGCGTCCTGCAGGTATGTCTCGTAGAAGTCACCCACACGAAACAGCAGCACCGCGTCGGGATGCTTGGCCTTCATGTCCATGAACTGTTTCATCATGGGGGTGTTTAAAGCGTCTTTAGCCATTGTGTCCAGTAGTTTTGTTATATCATGCAAAGGTAGTGAAATAATTCGAGAAAACGTGGCTCAGGGGCAAAGAAAAAGGTCTTGACATATCAAATGCCAAGACCCCCAATACTAATAATTACTAATACTTGAAAACTATAATTGCCGTATAATGCTTTGAGCAAACACAGGATGTATTTACCCAAACAATCTATCACCGTTTCACAACGCCGCGATTGCAAGTGCAAAATAACAAAACTTTTTTCTAATGGAAAAATTGTTTTTAAACTTTTTCATCAAAAATCCCCAAATAGGTGAATAATTAACCTTTTTTATAATTATACATGGATTGTTTTGGGCGGAAATGCTTGTCGAGTGCAGTGGCGGCAATACTTTCCGTTGCTTTGTCGCCAGTTTCGGGTGGCGCGAGGGCCCCTTCCCGTGGTGACCCGGGGTGCTGCTGACCACAATGCTGCCCGCCACGGGACTTCCCTCTCGGGGTGGAACGCGCGGGTGGTGGATGAAAAAAGACCGGCCCGATGATGGACCGGTCTTTGGAGTTTTCTTCTACTGAAGTGTCACGTAACGGCAATGCGTCTAAAGTTGTTGTTGCGGACACATGATGTCATTTATAGTTTCCTGAGTACCGTAAAAAAGTTTGGCGGCCTTGATATGTTTTCTGGTTGCAAAAGTAGCGACTTTGCTTTGTTTACCAGCAGTTTGCAAGGCACAAAATGTCGTTTCTACGTGTATTTACGTAGAAAAAACGCGTTAAAAATAAGTGTTTTACGTAGTGACTCAGGGTTTTTTCGCTCCGATTGCCTGGGCATATTTCACCAGCTCCACGGTGTTGTTGATGCCCAGTTTTTTGAACAGATTGGTCTTGTGGGTCTCGACGGTGCGCTGCGAGATGTTCATGCGCTCGGCAATCTCCTTGGCGAGCAAACCGTCGCAGCACAGGAGCATCACCTCGCGCTCGCGCTTGGTGATCTTGACCTGCGGCATCTCACCCATGCTACCCATCTCCTGTGCCACCTGTGCGATCTTGTTGTGTTCCTCGGTTGCCGATGCTGCCGCCTGCGAGTCCTTGCCGTGGTCAATGGCCGCTTGTTCGGCCTTGTGTTGTGCGGCCTGCGCTATCTCGAGCAGTTCGTCCTTGAGCAGGTTGGCCTTGATGAGGGTCTTGTTGCGCATCTCGCGGCTTCGTGCGAGTCTCCACAGCAGTGTTGCCACGACGGCAGCGGCGATGAGTGCCACGACGAGGATAATCATCATGAGGTGGTTGTTCTTGACCTGCTGCTCTAGCATGTCGATGTTGTGTTCTTTCTCGGCGGTTTCATATTTCACGTTGAACAGCGCCAGGCTGTTGGCCGCCTCGGTAGAGTATACGCTGTCCTTGAGTGCGGCATATTGCTCAAGCTCGGTCATGGCATCCTGGGGATTGGTTGACCGCAGTGCTTTGCACAGGGTGTGACGCGCCTTGAGCTCGATGGTGATATTGCCTGTTTCCTGACACAGTTTCACGCTCTCGCGCAGGTGGGTGACTGCGCTGGCGTCATTGCCCTGGCTCACCTCTATCTCGCCCATCTGGTTGAGCACGATTGCCAGCGAATTGTTATTGCCGGTTTTCCTGAGTCCAGTCTCGGCGTCGCGCAGCAGTTGCATTGCCTGCGTGGTCTTGCCCATACCGGTGTACACGGCAGCCAGCTGGCTCTGCCTGAGGGGCACCTTGTCGGCCTTGCCCTGCGTTTTTTCCAGTTCCAGGGCTTCTTGTGCCATCTGCAGTGCCATGTCATAGTCGCCCTTACGGGTGTAGATCTCGCTAGCCATCCCCGTCCTGATGGCCAGTGTGGCGGGTCGGTTAAGGGAGCGCTCAATCTCTATTGCCTCGAGGATGTATTTCTCGGCATGATTGATCATGCCTGCCGAGATGCATGTTGCCGCGATGTTGTTGAGCGACGAGCTGATAAGTTCCTTGTCTCCGCTCTTGCGGTCCAGTGCCAGGCATTCCTCCTGGAACTTCGTTGCCGTGGCAAAGTCGCCCATGCGGGTGTAGATGGCCCCGGCCAGCGCCAGGCAGTCGCTGTACTCGCTGCCCTTGAAGTGTTTCTGGGCCAGCGGCAGGGCGTGGTTGACATACAGGGCTGCCTGGCTATACTGGGTGTGGAAGTTGGCATACTCGGCAGCCCAGTAATAAGTTGTTGCTTCCAGGTAGTTCTGGTTCACGCTGTTGTCATAGTGGAATACCGTGTCGGCTACTTCTTTTATATATTTGCTGAACAGTGTGTTGGATATCTGCACGCGAGAATTGGCGTCGGCCCGGTCAAACTTATTGAGCAGTGACTTGACCTCGTCCTGCGCCATCATGCCCGGTGCAGCGAGCATGAAACATATTATGTATAATAGTATCCTTTTTGTCATATGGGCACAAAGGTACACCTTTTTTTGGTGAAAAACTGAATGATAAAAGGAAAAAATACTAAAAAAACGGGCCGGTCACCATCCGATGGTGACTGGCCCGGCTGTTAGGTTACCTGTCGATTAGTAGTTTTCGGGCTTGAGCTGGAAGTAAGCCTGGGGGTGCTTGCACACCTCGCACTCAACGGGAGCCTCTTTGCCCACGAAGATGTGACCGCAGTTGCGGCACTGCCAGATGGCGTCGCCGTCCTTAGAGAACACAACCTTGTCCTCGATGTTCTTGAGGAGCTTGAGGTAGCGCTTCTCGTGCTCAGCCTCGATGGCTGCAACGCCTTCCATAGTCTTAGCGATTTCCTCGAAGCCTTCTTCGCGAGCTTCCTGAGCCATCTGCTTGTACATGTCGGTCCACTCGAAGTTCTCGCCCTCGGCAGCAGCCTTGAGGTTCTCGGGAGTGCTCTTGATGGCACCGCCCTCGAGCAGCTTGAACCACAGTTTAGCGTGTTCTTTCTCTTGCAAAGCAGTCTCGGTGAAGAAGCCTGCGATCTGCTCATATCCGTCTTTCTTTGCCTTAGAAGCAAAGTAGAGGTACTTGGTGTGTGCCTGAGACTCGCCTGCAAAGGCGTTCTTCAGGTTCTGTTCGGTCTTGGTTCCTTTAAGTTCTTTCATAATATTTTGAATTTTAAAAATATTTGGTTATTTCTCGGGGTTGAGTGCCTGGACGTGGGTCTCGGGAGCGATGCGCTGCATCTGCTCGTCGACGCTGTCGATGACGTTGACGATGTAGTCGCCCAGCTTCTCGGCCTCGCCGATGATGTCCATGTAGAAGATACCGGCTGAGTAGGGATAGAGTTTCTGGTTGACGTTCTCGATGTTCTCGGTGCGGCACTGGTTGCGGAAGTTGTTGATTTCCTTCTCCTTGTTGTAGTTGCGCATGAGGTCCTCGTTGGTGACGTTATCCATGTCGACGAGCACTGCAATCATGTTGGTCATGGCCTCGCTCACATACTTGAGGATGGTGTCGATGTTGTTGTAGTTATATTCCTCGAAGTGTGCACCGGCTTCTTCCTTGCGCACGAGTGTCTTGGCGATGTTGTTGCAGCTGTCGGCAATGCTCTCGATCTCGCTCACGATGTGGAGCATGGTAGAGACGCGCATCTTGGCGTCATGAGAGAGTCGTCCGTCGACCACGGCATTGAGGAACTTGGCAATCTCAAGCTCCATGCGGTCGCTTATTTCCTCATACTTGGTGATGCGTTCAAGCAGCTTCTTGAACTCCTCGGTACCGGTCTTGGTGTGGAGCAGGGTCTTGGCCATTCCCAGCATGCGCTCAACGCGCTGTGCATAGACTGCAACCTCGCGCTGTGCCTGCGAGATATTGAGCTCGGCAGCACTAAGCATACCGGTAGAGATATACTTGAGCTGGAATTCCTCCTCGTCGGTTTTTTTCTTCTTGCCCTTGACCAGGAAGTTTACCATCTGGACATATGCCTTGGTGAACCATATCATCACGCCCAGGTTGATAGTCGCAAGCACGGTGTGGAACATTGACATCGCAAATGACATCGCGAAGGTATAAGTGGCTTGGGTGGCCTCGCTCATGGCTTTGCCGCTGTTGGCAGCCTGATAGAGGGAGTTGGGATCGACCAGGCCAAAGAGAGCGTTGATCCACACGATAAGTTTAACCACGAGGAAGAAGCAGGGGAGCTCCCACACGGCACCCAGCACGTTGAAGAGCACGTGTCCGGCAGCGGCTTTCTTAGCAGCGGTGTTGCCGCCCAGTGATGCCAGCACGGGGGTGATGGTGGTACCGATCTTGCTACCCAGCACCATGGCGCATGCCATGTCGAAGGGCACCCAGCCCTTGGCGGCCAGGATGAGCACGATGGCAAACGTGGCGGCGCTCGACTGGATTACCGCGGTAACAAGTACACCTACGGCCCAGAAGATCAGCATATTAAAGAATGTGGGTGCGGTGTAAGCCTGTAACGACTGGAAAATCTCGGGTGACTTGCTCAGGTCGGGGACATACTCGCTGATAGAGGCAAGACCCATAAACAAGAAAACAAAGCCAATCAGGAACTCGCCTATGGACTTTGTCTTGTTCTTTTTCATGAACATCATTGGGACCGCAATGGCCAGCAGCGGCATGAGCACGGTGCCCATGTTTACCTTAAATCCGAAGATCGCCACAATCCATGCGGTGAACGTGGTACCCACGTTGGCACCCATGATGACGGCCATACTCTGTTCGAGCGACATTAAGCCGGCGTTCACAAAGCTCACAACCATGACGGTCGAAGCTGACGAACTCTGAATTAAAGCTGTGATTAAGATACCAGTGACTACGCCCATGAAACGGTTGCGGGTCATAGCCGAGAGAATTGAACGCAAGCCGTTGCCGGCTGCCTTTTGGAGGCCTTCGCTCATCACCTTCATTCCGTACAGGAAGAGGCACACGGCGCCTATCAAGGCCACAAAGTCAAGGATTGAATAATCCATTAATGCTTGTTTTATTTGTGAATAAAAAATTTGTTACAAAGTTAATACAAAATTACAATATTATCAACAGTAACAAGCGATAAAGTGACGGCAAACCGGTAGACAAAGTGGCGAGTTTTTTGTGGTAAAAAAGGTAAAAGACTGATTAATAGTGTAGTATACAAGGGTGAGTGGGTTTTTAAGAAAGTTTTTTAATAATAGCCGGTGTCTATTGATGGATGCAGCAGGATGGCGCGTGGGGGCGACGGCGGGGAGGTTGCGGGCCTCATCATGGCCCGCAACAGGACTATGCACCGGGTGCTCTCTCGGCGGGATGGCTTCTTCCTTGCTCCCTGCAGGGCGTTCCATGGTGAGGTGGCAGGGGAGGCTTGGAGGTGGCTCTCCCCTACCCTGTCCTGGGCGCTGTTACTTGTTCAGGCGGTCGATGATGGAGTGGTAAAGGGTGCGGTGGGCTGTAGCGAGGGCCTGGGGGGTGAAGCGGGCAACGTTGTCGCGGGCGGCGCCGACGAGGCGCTGGCGGGTGGTCTCATTGGTGACAATGTCGTTGATGGCGCCGGTGATGGCGTCAACGCTGGTGAGGTCTATGGTCAAGGCCGCCTGGGCGGTGATGTCCCGGATCTCGTGGGGAGCGATGAGCGGTACTGCCGTTGCCTGGGCATAGATGGCGCTATAGGGAAACGAGTGCCCGTCGGTGGTGCATAGGCATGCCACGGCCTTGGACATGATGCCCGGCAGGTAGACGGTACGCACCGGCGGTAGGTTCAGGAACCGGCTTGCCATGCCGTGCCGTGAAGCCCACTCCTTGAGTTTTGCCATATACTTGGCCGAGGAGTGACCTGCCGCCACGAGACACAGTTCGGTGTCGCTGCATCGCTCCAGTGCCTGCAGTGTCTCGAGCAGGTGTGAGTGCTCGTCGATGGTTGCGTTGTAGAAGATGTAACGCCTCGGCAGTTTGTACTTGGCGATTGCGGCATGGATGAGCGTGTCGTTGAGGTTGTCCTGGAAGGCGCTGCTGAACGACGGTGGGATGACCACCACCCGCTCCGGGTCCAGGTTGTAGGCGTCGATGAGCTGTTGGCGCGACTGGTTGGTGAGGGTGATGATGGCATCGGCCTTGTGGCAAGCCATCCTGGCCATGAAGCGTGTCTTGGCTTTGCACACTCCGCGTGCCTGCAGGAACCCTGTGTCCTCAAAGGTGACCACCATGGCGGCATTCTTGTGCGAGATGCACAGCGGCAACTGGCCGCACAGGCCGTGATAGAGCTGCACGTGGTGGCGCTTGATGCTGCGCAGCACGCCGTGCACGCTTCGCCACATGAATGAACTCACTCCGTGTTTCTGTATCTTGACAAACACGTTGGCCTTTGACATGATTGGCACGAGGTAAGAGTTGTCGATCAGCGATGGGGAGTAGATGTAGAAGTAGTCGGTGTCGCTGTCCTGTGATAGCGCATCGAGCACGAGCCGGCTGTAGTTTTGGCTCTTTTTGTTATCATATACGGCGCTGACGCCGTCAAATCCTATTATCATTTTTTCTAGAATAGATTGTTTTTAGGGCCTGGTTTTGATATTTTTATCTTCCAGGGGTTATTGTAATTGGAGTTGGTTAGGTTGTAGGGTTGGGCAAGGCTGTAACAAGTATCAACGCATGTGGATCGTGTATGCGTCACACAAGATGTTAGATACTTGTTATAGCTTGGTTTGCCCCTCCCGACAGGGAGGATTTTGTTTATTGGGGTCTGTTGGGTTTTAGGGAAATGTAAAGTTGGGTGATATTGTTATAGAAGCGGTCATAGTTGAGCTTCTCGTTGAAGTCGTTGCGGGCCTGTTCTCCCATCTCTTGCCTAGCCTTGGGGTCGTTGATGAGCATCTTGATGGTCGTTGCCAGCTCGATGTCGTCGTTGGGTTTGACAAGCAGGGCGTTATTGCCGTTGACGATATACTCCACCTGGGCGCCGTTGTTGGTGCTGATGTGTGGCTTGCCTTGCATCATGTATTCAAGGTTAGCAAGGCCCAATGCCTCGGGTGTGATAGAGGGCAAAACACCCAGGTCGCACTGTGCAACATACTTGGTGATATTGTTGCAAAAACCCATAAATGTGACGTTGCGCACCAGCTGGTTAGCAACGATAAACCCCTTGAGCTGAGAGGTGTATTTGCGACTCCCCTCTCCCATTACCACCAGTTTATAAGTGTTGCGGTCCAGTTGTGCCACCGCCTTGAGCAGTGTGTCAATGCCCTTGTCGTGGCTGAGTCGTCCGTGATACATGATGAGCTTTTGCTGGGGTGTCATTTCCAGTTTTTGGCGCAGGTTGGGCACGGTGTCGTGTTCCAGGAGGGGATTAGGAAGCACGCTGTCGCGTATCACGCTCGACTTAGACACGTCCAGTCGCTTAGCGCAGCCAATGAACTCGTTGCGTGACAGTTGCGAGGTGAACACTAGGTGGTCTATAGAGTTGTAAATCTTGCGATAGAGATAGTTATTGCGAGGGTAATAGATGCCGTGCACTGTCATGATGATGGTGGTGTTAGGGTTCTCCGACATGCGTCGGGCCCACACAGCCATGAAAGCGTCGTGGAAGGTGTGAACGTGCACAATGTTGCGTCCCTTGCGCAGCAGTCGAGCAAAGCGCATGGGGCTGTCTATGTCAGTCATTCCCTTGAGTGGGAGTATGGAGATGGGAACTTCCAGTTTGCGAAATTCCTCAAGAACGGCTTTGTTCTTTTTACACACCACTTCCACGTAGAAGCGGTCATCATGTCGCAGGCGAGAAACCAGGTCGTAGGCATATTCTTCTGCCCCACCCCATGTTTTGCCAGATACTATGTGAAATACGTTAATCATTAAAAAAGGTGCAAATGTATGCTATAGTATAGAAATTAGTTGTCAGTTAATTTGTTTTTCAGGATGATGTTAATTACACAGTTCACGTCAGTGATATCGACCACGTTGTCACCATTGATATCGCACACTGGGTTTTTATAGAAGTCAGAAAACAAGATGGTGTTAATCACTGCGTTAACATCGACAATATCTACCTGTCCATCGGCATTTATGTCACCCTCAAGTGGTTTCTTGAAGCGTCCGTTGTCCAGGAAGTCCATGCGAGTTTTAATCCACTGAGTGACGTAGGCCAGTTCGTTGCGAATGTCCAGTTTGTGTCCATTGAGGTCGCTATCGCCCGACCATCGCTGCTGCTCGCGGTCGATGGCACCGCACAGGTCAATGTTTTGCACTGCGTGAGTGTAGCGAGCTATGAGGCTATCGGTGCCGAGCACGCCACCACGCAATTCGTGATATCGCTTGATGTAGTCACGGTAATAGCGTGAGCCTGGGCAAGAGACGCGGTAGAAAATGGAGTTGGGTGTGCCATAGTCGCGTGTGGGCGAGACGGTGGAGGGGTGGAACTGCTCAGTGGTCCAGTTGCCTCCCATGCTGGTGTCTAAGTCCCACACTGCCAGTGACAGCTGGCTATCGGTGGTGCGATCATAAGTGAACCAATATATGTTTTTTACCTGATTGTCTATTGCCAGAAGTGCTTGTGTGAAAATTGTGTAATCGATCATCACAGGCACGTCGTGGGTGAGGTGTAGCATCATGTTAGATTGCGCCAGCGTGGTGGTGTCGCCCATATAGACGCCATCGGCGAGCACTTTATAGTCAGTGGGAGCCACTTCGTCCAGTTCGGGGTATTTGGTTTCAAATCCCAGCCACTGGGCCGACGAGTTGTCGTAAGGCTTAAACACGTTGAAAGAGGTTGTGGTGGTGTAATTTGTTGTCTTCCAGAGCTGACCATGAATCTCTAATGATGCCTCGTTGTATTTTTTGAGTTTGAGCAGTTTTCGGTCCATTGCTTCAGTGAGGGCGTAAATACCTGCGTAGTTGCCGTTTAATATAATTTCCACCATCTTTCCACCAACGCCAGTTTTAGCTTTGGGCTCGCGGTTGGCATAGTAGGGCTTGGTGCACATGTCGTTCCATAGTTCGGTGGCCACACGATTGCGCACACGCAGGAAGTCCACTTGTCCGGCATCGAGAATCCAGCTGTTGTCATTGCGAAGTCCAAAGAACTTGCGGTCCATTTTCTCGCCGTTTTCGTCCAGGAACTTAATGTGATAATTGCGTTTGTGCTTGCCGTCAACATTAGTGCTTGCTCCGCGCCATTTAATCTTAGAAAGCATCACCTCGCTGGAATAGTTGTCGGGGTCGAGCACTTGTAAGGTGCAGTTAGTGTAATCATAGCCACAATTACCATTCATCACCACCACGGGCAGATAAGTGAAAGTGAGCTGGCGTGTGACATGTGTTTCGCCCTCGTTAGCCTCGATGGTCCACTTTTTGCCGCCAGTCACCTCCTGGAAAGTAAAAGTGCTGTCGCCAGTAATGGGTGTGCCTTCAATGGTCAGTGCGTCAAGACCTTGCGCTGTGATGCGAGCAGTGAAGTCGCTGCTAAAGTGAGTGCGCGAAATGGGGCAGAGGTAAGTGCTGGTGAGGCTGTCAAGCACAGCGAGGTGTCCGTCAATGACAAGCTGTCCATGCACGATACCAGCATAGAGTAGCGTGAGTGTTATTGTTAATATGAGTTTGTGTAATGCTTTCATTTTAATTGTCCAGTTTAAGTATCCAGTTTATTATCCCATTCACGTCGTCAACGTCTATGGACATGTCTTTATTAGCGTCAAATTTGTAATTGTATATTTCAGGCACGTCATCGCTGCCCAGAATTTTGTTGATTACCCCGTTCACATCGTCCACATCCACCTCTCTGTCATCATTAACATCGCCCTGGATGCGTGGAGCAAAGTAGGTGTCAAGGAATTCCATGCGTTTGGTTATAAACTGATTAACATAGTCAAGTTCCTGGTTTAATGATAGTTTGTAGCCTCCCAAGTCCAGATTTTGAACCCAGCGATTTTCTTCTCGTGCTATGGTTCCGCTCAGTGTGAGCATATCCATATATTCCTTGAAGCGGTTGAGTATGTTTTCAGTCTTGAGTACATCCTTGCGTAATTGTGCATATCGTGCGGCAGCGTTATCAACAAAACCGTTTACGTTCCACATGACCATGCGTTTGATGAAGTTGTCAGTGTTGCCGCTGCGGTATATGTCATAGTCGGGTGTGAGATAGGTGGGATGGTATTCATAATTTTTCCAACTTTGCCCCCATGAAGTATCTAAATCCCATGGTATGATGGTGATTTTCTTGTCTTTAACCTTGTCATATACAGCCCAGTAGTTATTTTTTCCTAAGTTGTCATAGGCAAGTAGCATTTGTAAGAAAATGTAATAGTCTTGCAGTACAGGAATATCAATGTATTGAGCTACAGCAGAGTTAAAATCCTGTTCCGAGCTTTGGGCAACAAGCTTCACTGCGTCTGACAAGATAGTATAATCGGTGGGAGATACATCGTCAAAGTCGGGGTATTCCACTTCAAATCCATTACAAGCCTCCTGAGTGTTGTTAAAATAAGGTGCTTCGACCATACGTGTTGTTTTGGAACGCTGTCCGCTTTTCCATAGCTGTCCGTGTATGGTACCGTTTGTTTCATCGGTTTTAACGAGTTTAAGTTGCTTGCGATCAATGGGTTCACACATGTTGTATAGTCCCAGATACTCACCGTTGCTAAACACTTCCACCATGTGTCCTCGTGATCCGTTTAGTGCCTTTGGTTCAGAGGCTGCGTAGTATGGTTTGCTTTCCATGGCAAGCCACAAGTCGGTGTTCACGCGGTTGCGTATGCGCAGTCGGTCGAGCGTTCCAGCATCAAGAATCCAGGTGTTATCATTTCGCAGGTCCTCGAAAAATTTATAGTCAGTTTTTTCTCCGTCAGAGTTGATGAATTTGAGTGTGTAATTGTGTTTTTGTGTGGTGCTGATGTTGCTCTGTGAACCTCTGAATTTCATGCGGCAAGGAGATTCTATATTCTCGGTGGGCAGGAGCACACGCACGTTGCCAATGTTAAATTCTGTTTTAGTGACATTTCCGTTCAGTTCCACGATGGGAAGGAAAGTGAATTGTAAGTTATGCTGGAATGTGTTGTCGTGCGCATCGGTGTATTGGATGGTCCATATTTTGTTAGCGCTGATGTTGAGAAACGAGTAAGACCCGGTAACATCAGTGCCGTTTATGGTGATATTTTTAGCTCCTGGAATGCTGACAGGTGCTGAAAAACTTGCTCCAAAGTAGTTTTCTGGTATAGAGCATAAGATTGTATTAGTGAGCGAGTCTTTAGCTGTAAGATGATAACCTATTGAAACTTGTGCTGCTGCACAAATAGAAAATAGAATGAAAGTTGCACAAGTAAAAAATTGTTTCATCGTAGCTATAAATTGTTATATATTATATACTAAAACGCAAAGATACAAAAAATATTGCATTTACACCTTGGTTTTAATAATTTGATTAAAGTTTGTTTTAAGTCATTGTATTTGCCATTGTTCTTGACGTTTTTTTGCTGAGAGATAATTTATGTTATGATACATGAGTGGGGAAAAATAAATAGGGGAGAGGTGGTGGTGTTCCGTCTCTCCCCATGTTGTGGTGTTATATTGTGTGATTAACAGAAATTAACTCTCCTTAAAAAGGTCTTTAATTCCTCCTATTGAGCCCATGAGGTTAGTAGCTTCATAAGGCATATAAACAGTCTTGGTCTTGTCACCGCTTGCCACCTCTTGCAGCATGTCTATGTACTTCTGTGCAATCAGGTAGTTGGCAGGGTTAGAGCTCTTGCCCACAGCCTCGGTAATCTTGTCGATGGCAATAGCTTCGGCCTCAGCGCGGCGGATGCGTGCTTGAGCGTCACCTTCGGCACGCAAAATCTCGGTTTGCTTGTCGGCTTCAGCTTGGTTGATACGTGCGGTTTTTTCACCTTCAGATTGTAGAATTGCAGCGGCTTTTTGTCCTTCGCTGGTGAGGATGGTGGCACGTTTGTTACGCTCAGCTTGCATTTGTTTTTCCATTGCTTGAAGTACGCTTTGGGGAGGTGTAATGTCTTGTAATTCAACACGGTTTACTTTTATGCCCCATTTGTTGGTTGCGTCATCAAGGACGGCACGCAGTTTAGTGTTGATGGTGTCGCGCGAAGTGAGCGTTTCGTCCAGTTCCAGCTCGCCAATGATGTTGCGAAGTGTGGTCTGTGTGAGTTTCTCTATAGCGTTGGGCAGGTTGTTGATTTCATACAC
>JAZQPG010000172.1:0-8755 GCA_045628365.1 Sodaliphilus sp.
GGTGATTACAATATACCTCCCACTGTAAGGTAATTACCTTAGTGATGGCCGTAAGGACCTCGTTGTGCAAATTTGCTGATGCTTTGGGGGGCATTGGACACCAGTATGCGCTAACAGCGCGAAGAGGAAAGTAATTTTATGTTTTTTACAACCCGCGGCATTTCCCACGGGGGATGCATTATTGTGCCCAAACTAAGCATAAGCATTGAATACCGTGGTTGATACGGACGGAATTTGAACTCGAAGATATAAGTTTATAGAGGAAAGGTACAAAAAAATACCCGTTCCTGCAAATTGCCTCCCCCCCCTGCGGCCGGACCCGCTGGGGGCGCAATATAGTGCCGATTATATCCCAGAAAGTGCATTAGGAGCAATTGCCAATATTTTGCTTCTCATAGGCATGCTTTGCACTATCTTTGGCTCATATAGGAGCCCCTATGTTCGTTCAATATAGCGCAAATCCTGACACAATGATAATCTAAAATCTTATACAAGCCCTAATGCACTTTATGGGTTAATAATTGCTAATTATATGGGTTGTTTCAAGGAAATGTAGTAATTTTGTGAGTTATTACACAAGTAGCGAAAAATTTTTAATTCATTATAATGAAGAAATATAACATTATTAACAACACGCTCGGTTGGCTGATGTTTATCGTTGCGGCGGTAACCTATCTGCTCACAATCGAGCCCACTGCTAGTTTTTGGGATTGCCCCGAGTTTATCGCACAAGGCTTTAAGAGCGAGATTGGCCACCCGCCAGGCAACCCTGTGTTCATTCTCCTGGCGCGCTTTGCCGCCAACTTTGCGGGCGGTGACGTGACCAAGGTGGCCGCGTGTGTCAACGCGATGTCGGCCATCTTCAGTGCGCTCACCATCCTGCTGCTGTTCTGGACCATCACCCACCTGGTGAAGAAACTGGTGGTGGAGACCGGCAGGGAAGCTGAGATGTCGCTGGCCCAGTACCTCGTGGTGATGGGTAGCGGTGTTGCCGGTGCCCTGGCCTATACCTGGAGCGACACGTTCTGGTTCTCGGCTGTTGAGGCCGAGGTGTATGCCTACTCGTCGTTCTGCACCGCTTTGGTGTTCTGGCTGATGCTCAAGTGGGAAAACCGTGCCGACGAGCCCGGCAGCGACCGCTGGCTGGTGCTCATCATCTACATCATGGGTCTCTCGCTTGGTGTCCACCTGCTCAACTTGCTGTGTATCCCCGCCATGGCGTTGGTATACTACTACCGCAAGTATGACAACACCACCGCCAAGGGTTCGCTCATCACGCTGGCCATTTCGTTTGCCATCGTGCTGTTCATCCTCTATGGTCTGGAGCCCGGTTTCGTGGCCGTGAGCCAGCAGTTTGAGTTGTTCTTTGTCAATACCGTTGGCCTGTCGTTCAACAGCGGTGTCATCATCTATGCCCTCGTTCTCCTGGGCGTGCTGGGATGGAACCTCTACTCTCTGTACAAGGGTAAGAGCGACATGATTGTCAAGGTGAGCCTCATGGCTGCGGCATTGCTCTCGGGCCTGTTGTTCGTGAGCAGCAGCTGGGTGCTGTGGGTTCTTCTCGTTGGCGGTGCCGCGCTGGCATTGCTCAAGCTCAACGTGTCGCGCCGCTTGATGGGCAACATCTCGATGGGTATCCTCTCGGTGTTCATCGGTTTCTCTTGCTACGGCCTCATCCTCATCCGTTCTAACGCCAACACTCCTCTCGACGAGAACTCGCCCAACAACGTGTTTGAGCTGGCGCGCTACCTCAGCCGCGAGCAGTATGGCGAGACTCCCCTCTTCTATGGCCGCACCTACCTCAGCGAGCTCGTTTACCAGGATACCGGTAACGGCGGTGCAAAGCCCATGAAGGAAAAAGGCTGGCCCGCTTATGCCCAGAAGGTAAAGAGCAGCTCTAACGACAAGGACGAGTATGTTCAGATTGGAACCAAGGACAAGTATGTATACGTGAGCGAGCAGAACATGGTGTTCCCCCGCATCCATAGCGAGGGCCATGCCCAGCAATACGAGCAGTGGCTGGGTCTTGAGGGAACCTATGTTGAGGGTACTACCCGTGTTGACCAGGACGGCAACCCCACCCAGGTCGAGACACTCAAGCGCCCCACCTTTGGTGAGAACCTGCGTTTCTTCATTGACTACCAGCTGAACTATATGTACTGGAGATACTTCATGTGGAACTTTGCCGGCCGCCAGAATGACATTCAGGGCATGGGCGAGGTGAACCATGGTAACTGGATCTCGGGTATACCTTTCATTGATAACCTGCGCCTGGGTGACCAGTCGCTGCTGCCCGACGACATGGGCGCCGGCAACCAGGGCCACAACGTGTTCTACATGCTTCCCCTGCTGCTGGGTATCATCGGCTTGCTGTGGCAGGCGTTTGCCGGCAAGAAGGGTATTGAGCAGTTCTGGGTAGTGTTCTTCCTGTTCTTCATGACCGGTATTGCCATCGTGCTTTACCTCAACCAGACTCCCAACCAGCCCCGTGAGCGTGACTATGCTTACGCCGGTTCGTTCTACGCGTTCTCGATATGGATCGGTATGGGCGTTGCCGGCCTGTGGCAGCTGCTCGTGAGCGCCATGAAGGGTAGTGAAAAGAAGGATGACAAGAAGGGCGGTGAGGCCGCTGTCTTGGAACCCGCTGCCAAGGGTGGCTTTGTGATGGCCGCCGTGGCTGCCCTGATAGGTCTCGCAGTGCCCCTGCAGATGGTGAGCCAGACCTGGGACGACCATGACCGCTCGGGACGCTATGCCGCCCACGACTTCGGCATGAACTACCTGTCGAGCCTCGACAAGAACGCCGTGATATTCTGTAACGGTGACAACGACACCTTCCCGCTGTGGTACCTGCAGGAGGTTGAGAACTACCGTACCGACGTGCGTGCCGTGAACCTGAGCTATCTGTCGACCGATTGGTACATACGCCAGATGCAGCGTGCTGCCTACGATAGCAAGCCCCTGCCCATGAAGGCCAATAAGCAAACCTTCGCCTACGAGAAGCATCAGTTCAACTATATCATTAATCCCGACACGACAACCGTGGTGCCCCTGCTCAAGTCTCTCGAGCACCTCTATAGCCCCGAGAGCCAGCAGAACTTCACCGGTTATCCCGAGATTAAGTACACCAACACGTTTATCCCCGTTGATCCCGCCGCAGCTGTCAAGGCCGGTGTGGTTCCTGCCGCACAGCAGGATATGGTCCAGGAGGCAATTCCCGTTAACCTGAGAATGGGTCAGGGCCTTAGCGCAAGCCAGGTGATGTCGCTCGACATCATCGCATCGAGCGTTGCCGGTGGCTGGAATCGCCCCGTTTACTTCGCCATGACCGTGCCCGAGGACTACTACCTGGGCCTCCAGCCTTACATGCGCAACTGCGGTCTTGCTTACCAGGTTACTCCTCTCAAGAGCGACGACGGCGAGCTGCACTGCAACACCGACAAGATGTATGACGTGGTGACCAACAAGTTCCGCTGGGGCGGTCTTGACGTGGCTCAGCCCGGACATCTCTACCTCGACGAGACAGTGCGCCGCATGGTGACAACCAACCGCACCGCCATCATGGAGCTGGCACGTGACCTGGCCGACGAGGGCGCTATGGCCCTTCGTGCAGCCGAGGCCGGTAACACGTTCCTGGGCAAGGATGCCAAGCAGTATGCCGCCGACCGCTTTGACCGTGCCTTCAAGGTGCTCCAGCTCATGGAGCAGAAGCTGCCCGCGACCATCTGCCCCTATGCAGTGCAGATGGGTCAGCAGCTTGCCGACTGCTATTCTTACATTGGCAAGCTGGGCAACCGCCCCGAGGCAACCAAGTGTGCAATCAGGGTTCTCGAGAGCGAGATCATGCACTACGCCCAGTACTCGCGCTACTATCAGTCGATGACCGACAACTACAGCCGCCTCACCAACGTGGACCGCTTCATCGACCAGCGCTACTTCCCCGAGCTGCTCATGAGCTATGCCACCGTCAACGACAAGGGCTTTGACGCCATGATGGCCAGGGTGGCTGTGATAGGCGTCAACAAGGAGCGCATTGCAAGCTTCATGCAGACTATCACCAACGCCGACAAGCTGGAACGCCGGGCTGCCGAAGAAAAGACACAGGCCGACACCCAGCAGGTGGTGGACCTTGACGCACTGGGCAAGTGATGAGAGCCGCCCGGGCTCCACACACCCCATCATAGTAATAACACGACCGGGCACCTAGGCTGCTACTAGGTGCCCGGTTATTATATCTCTCTCATTTAAACTCTGTAACGAATATGCTAGTAGAACGCCCGCCGTTGCTTTACCGCATGCTGTTTCCCGAGACCCTGTGGCGCATCAACAAGCGCCGGCACACGGTCTATCTCACCTTTGATGACGGTCCCGTGCCCGAGGTCACGCCATGGGTGCACGACACGCTCGACCGCTACGGCGTGAAGGCGACGTTCTTCTGCGTGGGCGACAACGTGGCACGCAACCCCGAGCTCTTTGAGGAGGTGAAGCGCCGTGGCCACAGCGTGGGGAATCACACGATGAACCACATGCAGGGCGCCAAGGTGTCGACACGCCTCTACCTGCGCAACGTGGCCGAGGCCCACGAGCTTATCCAGAGCAACCTCTTCCGCCCGCCGCACGGCTTGTTGCGCTGGGCCCAGTCGCGGGTGCTGCGCTCGCGCTACACCATCATCATGTATGACCTGGTGACCCGTGATTATAGCAAGAAACTCAACGGCGAGCAGGTGCTCGACAATGTCAAGCGCTATGCCCGCAACGGTTCCATCATCGTGTTCCACGACAGCATCAAGGCCCGCGAGAACATGCAGTATGCCCTGCCGCGCGCCATCGAGTGGCTGCAGGCCCAGGGCTATAATCTCGAGTCCATCCCCATGCTGTAACACACTGACGCCGCCGCTCTCCCGGCTATAAGGCAGGATTGATGAACCTCGCGATGAACCGCGTGGCACGGGGGGGGGGGTGACCCCATGGCGATGTGTGGTTTTCCCGGCTATTACGGGAGGTGGATATATTAAAAGACAATGAATATAGAGGCACTTATAAAGCAGCGGGCTGCCCAGCTGGGGCTGGATGCCTGCGGTATTGCCCAGGCCGGGCCGGTTGACGACGGGGCGTCGCTACGCTATCGCCGCTGGCTCGACGAGGGTGGCAACGGCTGCATGGAGTGGGCGGCGCGCTACTGCGACGTGCGCGACAACCCGCAGTTGCTGCTCGAGGGTGCCCGCAGCGTCATCGTCGTTGCCATGAACTACTATCCTGCCCGCAAGCAGCCCGAGGATGCCCCCCAGTTTGCCTACTATGCCTACGGCCGCGACTATCACGAGGTGATGCGCGACCGCCTGCAGCAGCTCGCTGCCTACATGCGTGAGCTCGCGGGCGACGGCACCGCCACGCGCTGCTGTGTCGACACCGCCCCCCTGCGCGAGCGCTACTGGGCAGTGAAGGCCGGTGTGGGCTTTGTGGGGCGCAACAACGCCCTTATCTTGCCCGGCAAGGGTTCCTACTACTTCCTGGGTGCAATCGTCACCACGCTGGCCCTGGAGGCCGATGAGCCGTGCACGCTGTCGTGCGCGGGTTGCGGAGCCTGTGAGCGCGCGTGTCCCGGCGGTGCCCTCACGGCAGGACGCCCCGTCGATGCCTCGCGCTGCCTGTCGTGCCTCACCATCGAGTATCGTGGCGACACCCTTCCCGAGTGGACCCGTGAGGCCCTGGGCAACCGCGTGTATGGCTGCGACGAGTGTCAGCGCTGCTGTCCCCACAACCGCCATGCCGTGGCCACCACCGTGCCCGAGCTGCAGCCCAGCGAGGCGTTCCTCTCGCTCACAGCCCAGGACATCCTAGGCATGGACCAGGCGGCCTTCTCCCGCCTTTTCTCGCACAGCGCCGTGAAGCGCACCAAGCTAGCCGGCCTACAGCGCAACATGCGCCACATCCTCACCCCCGAGGATTAACCCTCCACACCCCCTCCTCCCTTTACTCTCCTCTCTTGTCTCTCATCTCTCATCTCTCATCTCTCATCTCTCTTAACGCCACTGGGGCTCTATGAAAAAAGCGGCTACCCTTGATGAAGGGCAGCCGCTTGCTTATCGGTGTTGTTAACCTTGCGGGGTTAACAGGGGGTTATCAGTTTTCCCAAGCGATGTTGAACAGGCACACGCGGTCCTTGTTAGCATCCTGAGCTGTGGGGCACATGTTGGTGAACAGAACCTTGAAGTCGCCGGTGATGTTGATGCCAGTGATTTCGAAAGTGTAAACCTCAAACTTAACGGGAGATTCGTTGGTGACTGTCTCGGTCTTAACAACCCTGCCGTTACCGTCCATGATGTCAACACGGAACTGCAGCTTGGTGTCACCGTAAGGCATAGCATAGTTGAACTTGAGGCTCTTGATGCCGCCGCTGATAACGGGAGAAGCGAGAGTACCTACGGTAGAAGTCTTGCCGTTGAGAGTTATACCCATAGCATACTTGTCGGTGCCTTCAACCTTGCCCAGGAACTGGAATGTGGGGTTGTTGTCAGCCTCACCGCCCACGAGGACGTTGCAGTTGGTTGCTACCCAACCCAGAGTTGAAGTGTATGTGCCATAGGTGCTCTTAGCAGTACCGCCGTTCATTGTCTCGATGTCGGCACGGTTAGCGATAACGGGCTGGGGATCGGGAGTGGGACCAGGAGTTGCACCCTTGCCGAACTTCACGTCGTCGAGACACCAGGTAGCGTAGTTAGCGTCGGTGGTAGCCTCATAGCGGAAGCCGATGAAGTAAGTGCCCTCATACTGGCTCAGGTCGATGTTGCCGCTCTCAACGAATGAAGAGTAGCCGCTAGCGGGAGCCACTGCGAGAGTGGGATTGAGCTTGATGCGGGTTGCAGTTGCGGGATCGGCGGTTGACAGCAGGTAAACCTCGAAGTGAGTGGTTGTGCTGCCGTAGCCGTTAACCTGGGTCTTGAAGCTGAGGACCTTGTCCTGAGCCTTCTTGATGTCGATAGCGGGAGATACGAGCCAAGAGTCGAAGGGAGCGGTGCCCTTGTAACCAGTCATGGCTGCGTAAGTGTTGTTGTCAAATGTAGAGGTGTACCAGTTCTTGTTTCCTGCCAGCTGGATGTTCAGCCAGTCAGCGGGGATAGCGCCGCCCTCAAAGCCCTCAAAGAGCTCGGTAACGCCGCCGCCAGTCACTGTGAGGCGATACTCGCTAGTAGAACCGCTGTTCTCAGTGATACCGTGGGTGCCCATGAATGTAGCGAGCTTACCCTTGATGAAGATCTGAGACTTGTAAACAACGTCGTTGTCCTTGAGGTTAGCCTGCTCGCGGAACTTAGAGCCCTGGGGCAGTGCCACTACGATACACTTGCTGAAGTCGGTGCAGTCAGCGCTGGGACCAATCACGAGGGTGTTAGCCAGTGTGGTGGGAGCCTTCCACTCGATGTCGGCGTTGCTCTTAACCTCGGTAACCTCGGGAGCAACGGCACCAACAACGTAACCTGTTACCCAACCGCTGCGGTCGCTGTTCTGCTTCTCGATAGCCTCTTCCACGGTGTAGGGATCGGCTGCGGTACCCTTAGTGTCGGTTGAGAAGCCCTCGCAGTCGTCGGTGTCGCGGATGTAGAACTTCCACTGGTCGCTACCGGTCATGGTGAGGATACCGGTCACGTCGCCGCTACCCAGGGGCAGCATGGCAGCGCGGAAGGTAGCATAGTTGCTGTTGACAACAGTAACCTGGTTGCCAGCCTCGTCAACGAGAGTGCGGTTGCTTGAAGCGTCGGCCTCGCTATAGGGAGTAACACCGTCGGCCTCGGCCCACTTCACGTTCTGGATCTTAACGAGCTTGCCAGAGTACTTGAGCTGAGTATCCTTGTCGCTCTTGCCCTGGAAGTCGGTGATCTTGGTGGGAAGTGCGTGGAGTTCGTTGGGCTTGGGAAGTCCGTTAACCTCGACCATTGACTGGAAAGTCTCGAGAGAGAGACGGCCAGCCTCCCACACGCTCTGTGCGGCATACCACTCGGGGAGACCGATGAGGTACTGTCCGTTGTATTTACCAATCCACTTGTCCTTCATGCAGAGAACAACTTCCTGGCCAACGCGATAGTTGGTGCTCAGGCTTGAAGCGTCGATAGAGATACCGATGCCGCCTGTCTCGTCCTCGATGAAGAGATACTTGTAGATGTTGCCTGCAGCGTCGCTGCTGCTCACATAACCGTGGATATAAACTTCTTCCTTACAAGTGTCGATGAAGTTGCGGGCATCCTGCCAGTATTTTGCCTTGAACTCGGCGATGGTCATGTTGGCCTGATGTTCGGCTTGGGGCACAACAATGGGGGGCACATCGAACTCTTCGTTACAGCTCACGGCAGCCACCATCATGAGCACTAAGCCCAGTAGATAATTGATGCGTTTCATAATCTTATATATACTTTTTTATTATTAGCGTTTTGAATGTAAAATATCTATTAGAACTTAATGCCCACATTGAGGTAAACCTTGATGCCCTGAGCATAGTAAATCTTGTTGGGGAACTTACCAGTGGTGTAGTTCTTGTAGTCGAAGCGACCTTGCTGGTAACCGCCAGTCATGATTTTGCGGTTGTTGAGGATGTTGTCAACATTGAGGTTGAGGTTGAGCGAAGAGCGGCGGTTGAGATAAATCACGTGGCCGATGCTTGCGCCCAGCACGAATGCTGAGTTGAGCTTCTCTTGCTTAGAGATTTCCTTCATCATGTCGACGAGTTCGTCCTCAGTGCTTGCCATTGTGTAGAGCTCGTCCA
>JAZQPG010000173.1:0-2422 GCA_045628365.1 Sodaliphilus sp.
CGTGCATGTAAGTTACCTGAGCGTTAACTGCGAGGCTCATGACTGCTGCTAAAGTAAGGATGAAAGTCTTCATAACTGTAAGATTTTAAAAGTTCGTTGAATTCCGTTGTTTTTGTTTTGTGCTGCAAAGTTCGGGCAAAATACCGTGAAGAGCTGGACGGGGAGTAAAAAGAGATGGTGCGGTTGTGAAAATCGGGCACATTTTGTGCAAATTTCCCTGTTTTTTACGCAAAACACCCCGTTTTTGCTATTTTTTTGAGACAATTGCTAGTGTTTTGCATGAATTTTTTTCTCAGGTGTGGCATGTGACGGGTACTATTATCTCCAGAAATCATAATAATCCTTCAGGAAGTGGTGACTAGACGGTTATGGGATTCTTTCGCTCAGAACTCGGAGAACCAGCGGAAATCGGGGTGATGGGGTGGTATGATGTGGGGCAAAAAAAATGGCGAGGACAACGCCGGTGGGAGTTGTCCTCGCTGTAATTTTTTTATAGGTGCGTTCTATTAGGTGGATTATTCGCCTGCCTGTTGAATCTTGTTGTCGATGGCATCACTCAGTTGTTTCAGTTGCTCATCGCTCAAGAATCTGTTAGCCGTGAGAGCCTTGATACAATATTCCTTGAGTGGGGCAATGTCGACACCTGCTTGGATGTTGAGGTTCATTATGGTTTTTGCCGCCTCGATTGCCGCTACCTCGTTGACATTGCTCAGGTCACACTTTGTCAACGTGTAGTCCATCACGCCCATGAATGTGGCTTTGTCGTCAAGTGATAACTCTGGACCGGCAATGGAGTGTGCCAGGTAGCGACCCAGGGCCTTGCCTATTGCGCTTTCGTTTTCACTTGCAAAGGCTTTTTGCATGTCTTCTTCCAGATTGGCAAGTAACTCCTCGCTAGCATTTTCGTTGGTTTGGGTCAATACGTTTAAGAACTCTGTGGTCAGAGCTTTGGTGTCGAGTTCGTTTCCTTGGTTCTTCATGTCATAGGCAACGAGAACTACAGGGTGGACCAGCTGATAAGCCAAGGCGTAAGTTGCTGTTCCGTTATAATCCCTCAAGTGGGCATTAAGCCTTTTTTCTATCATCGTGCTGTCTGTGTCCTCGGCACGCATCACCAGGCTTGACGCTGTATAGTATCCGATGTAAAGTCCCGTCATCTGCTCGGCTGTGAGCTTTTCCCATTCGGGGTCAAACAGGTCGTCATCGCTAAGTTTAAAATAGACGGGTAGCGTGTACCACACGGCAACGTCCTTTCCTTCGCTTTTGCCGGGGATGAACTTGGGCAACAATTTCACCACGCGCAAGGCTTCGGCGTCAAGTTCCGGGTCAACCGGTTTGACAATCTTCACTTCGCCTATCTCTCCGGTCTTGGTGACCACGAACTGCAATACTACTTTTCCCTGGATATTATGTTCCTGGGCTGTCGTCGGGTACTTGATGTTCTGGGCCAGGAATTCCATCATTGCCCGGTCGCCCCCGGGAAACACGGGCATCTGCTCGACAGATGTGAAAATCTGCTCCTCGGGGCCTTTGTTGTTGTCGACAGTGGCGAAATCAACGACTACCTCCTTGTTGTCCGTGGGTTTTGCCGTGTTTGCTTTTTTCGTCTTTGCGTGACCCGCGAGGGACGACAGGACGAGCAGGGCTGCTATCAGATACTTCATGCAAATGAGATTATTAATGTGTTAGTAATTATGTGACAAAGCGAGGGTGGTGCTGGTTGTGACGCCATCCTCGCTTTGTGTATATCGCTTGCTGTGATGATTAGCGGAGTTTAGCACCGAGTTGCTTCTCGAGGTTCATGATGATCTTCTGCATGATGGCGTCGATCTGCTTGTCCTTGAGGGTCTTCTCGTTGTCCTGGATAATCATGCTGATTGCGTAGCTCTTCTTGCCGGCCTCGAGCTTCTTGCTCTCGTAAACGTCAAAGAGTGACACGCTCTTGAGCAGTTTCTTCTCGCTGCTCTCTACCACGCGGCGTATGTCGGCGTAAGTGGTGTTCACGTCGACGAGCAGCGCGAGGTCACGGCGCACGGGCAGGGTCTTGGGCAGGTCATAGTACTTGATGTCCTTCTTGGCGGCGAGCTTGCAAGCTGCGCTCCAGTAAACCTGTGCGTAGAAGACGGGCTGGTCGATGTCGGCCTTCTTGAGCTGTGCGTCGGTCACCACACCCAGCACGGCGATCACCTTGCCGCCGCGGTTCTTGTAGGTGAGTGAGGGCTCGAGGGTGTCGTCCTCGGTCTGCTCCAGGGTGAGGGTGTCAAGGTCAACGCCCATGCCGGTGAGCACGTTCTCGAGGGTAGCCTTGAGGTCATACACGTTGACGGGGCGCACGGGCTCGGCCCATGACTCCTCGTGGTTGTTACCGCTCAGCCAGATGCCCAGCATGGGTTGCTCGGTGTAAGGCGCGAGAGCCTTCTCG
>JAZQPG010000174.1:0-2015 GCA_045628365.1 Sodaliphilus sp.
GTGTCGACCGACGTGGTTAAGAACGACGACGGCGGCAAGACTAAGGAATATTGCGATGCCAACGGCTACGAACTGTCGCAGTACAACGACAGCGGCGAGGGCTGGGACGGCATGCGCGACCTGGACCACAACAGCGCTAACGTGCAGAAGATATGCCACGCATATCTCGACAAGCTCATCAACGACCTGGGCTACACCGGCGTGCGCTATGACATGGTTAAGGGTTATGCCTCTAAGTTCACCGGCCTGTACAACAGCACCGCACAGCTGCAGTTCAGCGTGGGCGAGTACTGGGACGGCAACGTGAGCTCAGTGACCAACTGGATCAACGGCACAAAGGTTGACAACGTGATCCAGAGCGCAGCGTTTGACTTCCCCTTCCGCTACACCGCCCGCGACGTGGTCAACAACAAGAACTGGGCTGCACTGGCCAACGCCAGCATCGCTCGCCAGAGCACTTACAACCGCTACGCCGTGACCTTCATCGAGAACCACGACACCGAGTACCGCTCAAGCAGCTATCCCCAGGACCCCATCAAGGCCGACACCCTGGCGCTTAACGCCTTCATGCTGTCGATGCCTGGCACCCCCTGCGTGTTCCTGAAGCACTGGCAGGCCTACAAGGAGGAAATCAAGCAGATGATCGCCGTGCGCAAGCTCGTAGGCGTTCACAACCAGAGCCGCCCCACCACACTGGCATCGCAGAAGGACTACTTCGTGTCATCGACCGCTACCACCAATAGCGGCAAGAAACTCCTCGTGATGGTGGGCAAGGTGCCCCAGAGCGTGATCGAGCAGCGCGGCTACGGCTACGTATGCGTGGCTAAGGGTTACCACTACTCGATGTGGGTCCCCAACGACATGGAGACAGCTTGGTGTGACAAGCCCAGCGGCGAGTACAACAACAACGTGAGCGTGACACTGCAGGCCGTTACCGATACCGGCAAGCAGCTCGTATACAGCACCGACGGCGGCAGCACCTGGACCAACGCTGCCGACGGCCAGATCCTCAACATCAACCAGAACACCACCCTCACCGTGGGCCTCAAGGACGGCAGCAACGTTGTGGGCCAGATTACCCGCAACTACACCATCAAGGTGGTTGAGCCCTTCGACCCCTACCCCGTGACCGTTTACGTTAAGGATCCCACCGCAGCTCCCAACAACTGGGCAACTGTTTACTGCTGGGCATGGGACGACGACAAGACCCTCACCAACAGCAAGAACTGGCCTGGTGACGTGATGACCGAGAGCAAGGTGATCAACGGCGCGAAGTTCTTCTACCGCTCGTTTGACATCACTGCCAAGGACTACACCTTCAACTTCATCTTCAGCGACAAGGGCACTCCCCAAACTCTCGACGTGATGGGCATCAACAAGGACATCTACCTCGAGCTCGACACCAAGCAGACCGACGGCAAGTACACCGTGAAGGATGTCACCGCCGAGTACTCGGGCGTCAACGACATCGTGGTTGACGAAGTTGCTCCCGCCGATCCCGCATGGTATGACCTCAACGGTCACCGTTACATGGAGAAGCCCTCTACTCCCGGCTTCTACATCCACAACCACAAGAAGTATATCCTCAAGTAAATAACTCCCACCTATATCAAGCCCTTGCGTCATGCCTGATGAACGCAAGGGTTTGATGTTTTAAACCCGAAATCAATATGAAGAAATTAGTTGTGTTATTAGCCGCCATGCTCACCATGGCATGCGCACAGGCCCAGGAGGCGGGCGGAGACGTGTCACTGCTCACCAAGTATGAACAGAACGGTGCCTACTACTATGACGTGAACGGCAAGCGCATCACCAACATGCTCTCCTACCTCAAGGAGCAAGGATGGACGATGCTGCGCGTGCGCCTCTTTGTCGACCCCTCGCAGGCTTCGAGCGACGACAAGGGACAAGGCGTGATCCAGGACCTCGACTACGTCAAGGCGCTGGGAGCACGCATCAAGGCTGCCGGCTTCAAGCTCATGCTCGACTTCCACTACAGCGACTCGTGGGCCGAT
>JAZQPG010000175.1:0-9637 GCA_045628365.1 Sodaliphilus sp.
AATAAATCTTTCCGATTTATGATGCACAATTGTATTGAAGAAGAACTTGGTTATGAAGTTCACTCAAATGACAAACCATTTAGAGCCTACCAGCATGTGAAGAAATGGGAAAAATGGGAAGATGTACCTAATAAATGGAAAGAAATTATGAAAATTATATTTTCCGAATTCTCTTCTCAATTAGAATAATTGTACTCAACTTTCGTATGTTAAAGTGAATGTCACTAATTCTTTGTCCGGCAGGACAATACCTGAATAACCCCCACCGCCGAACGTAGTGGCGGTGGGGGAAGAAACTCAACAAGCACCGCGTCCGGCAGGATGCTAATCGGAGCAAATTGGTGAAAATCAAATAGTTATAACGTGCGAAACTTAAATAATTGTATTAATTGAACATTGTTGTTGAATATAACATATTCACAATCATGTTGGGGTATTATTTTTATAGTCAGGTATATACATAAAATTTCTTTTCAAGCTTTCTGGCTGCTTTCTATCATATAGATTTCGTTATCAAAGATGTTATAGGGCGGCCTTCTTTGGTTTTCCGTGCGATGTAGTGCAACTGTGTTCCCACAATATTATCTCGTGTAAAAGAGAACAGGTCCGATGCACGGCATCCCACGCTACAGTGGAAGACGAACATGTCGCGATGCAGTCCCAAGCGCGGATCGTATGAAAAATCAATCCCCTCAAGCTGCTTGCGTTCCTCAATCGTGAGATAAAAAGGCGTGCCGTAGATTTCTTGAGCAACTGTGAAACCGATCATTGTGTTCACTGATATGCGCCCAGTTTTTGAGGCTACACTATATTCATGAACTGTGCTCAACCAACCGGAAAAATCCGCTGATCCGAAATAAGTCGGCAAAAAGTCGGCAAAACGGGAAAAGAAAAATCGCTAACTGGTTATTATCAACCTGTTAGCGATTGTGTTTTGTGGTCCCACTTGGGCTTGAACCAAGGACTCCCTGATTATGAGTCAGGTGCTCTAACCAACTGAGCTATAGGACCGCTTTGTGGCCATGGTGGCCTTTAAAGCAGCGCAAAGTTACAACTTTTTCCCGAACTGCGCCTAATTTTTGGTAAAAAAAATGCCTCGGGCTGCGTTTTTATGCCTTTTATGGGGCCGTTAACGCTTCATCAGGCGGTTGATGACGCGGAACTCCAGGGCAATGAGCACGGCCGACACCACGGTGGCGGCGAAGTCGCTAGCCGGGAATGACACCCACACGCCGTCGAGGTTCCACCAGCGGGGGAAGATGAACAGCATGGGCAGCAGGAAGAACACTTGCCTGGTGAGGCTCATGAGCACCGACTTGCCCGCCGCACCTATGGCCTGGAAGAAATTGGTGATCACGATCTGGAAGCCTGCCATCCAGAACATCCAGGTGCTCATGCGCAGCGCGTTCTCGCTCACGGCGAGCAGACCGGCATCGACGGTGAACAAGCGCGAGATCAAGCGCGGGCACACCTGGCATGCTGACACGCCCACGGTGCACACGATGGTGCTCACCAGCGCTGCCAGCCAGAAGGTGCGCTTCAGTCGATCATATTTCTTGGCTCCGTAGTTGAATCCCACGATGGGCTGCATGCCCTGGCACACGCCTATCACGAAGGTCACCATCAGCTGGATAACGGTGGTGAAGATGCCTATCGCAGCCACACCGGCGTCACCGCCATACTTGTACACGGTGTTGTTGATGATGGCGTTGACCAGGCAGCCGGCCGTGTTGACTATGCATGGCGCCGAGCCGATGGCAACGATGGGCAGCAGCACGTCCTTGCGCAGCGCGAAGGTGCCGCGCTTGAAGTGTATCATGCTCTTGCGGTTCAGGAAGTGGGCCACGACGAAGATGGCGCTCACACCCATGGAGATGTCGGTAGCAATGGCGGCTCCCTTGATGCCCCACCCCAGCCCGAAGATGAAGATGGGAGCGAGGATGACGTTGAGTCCGGCGCCTATGAACATTGTAACCATCGCCTTGGTGGGATAGCCGGTGGCGCGCATCACGTTGTTAAACGAGTAGCACACGTTGATAACGAGCATGCCCGGCAGCAGGTAGAGCATGAAGTCACGGGCATAGGGTAGCGACGCGTCGCTGGCTCCGAACAGGCGCAGTATAGGGTCGATAAAGATGCCCAGCATGGCGATGTAGAACGTGGCCAGCAGCAAGGTCATCACGAAGCTGTTGCCCAGTATCACCTCGGCCTTCTCACGGCTACCCTGGCCCAGCACGATTGACGAGCGTGCGGCAGCACCCACACCGATGAGCACACCGAAGGCCGTGCTCACGTTCATCACCGGGAAGGTGATGGCGAGGCCCGCAATGGCGTCAGGGCCAACGCCTTGGCCTATAAAGATGCGGTCGATGATGTTGTAGATGGACATAACCACGATGCCCACAATGGCGGGGATGCTGTATTTCCATAGGAGTTTCCCCTCGGGCGCAGTGCCCAGTTCATTTAGTCTTTCTATCTTATCCATAAGTAAATCGACTGCAAAGGTACTGATTTTTGACGAAAAACGAAAAAAACAAAGATTTTTCCCTCGCCCGTGTTCTCCGTGCCCCATGTGCAACCCGGGCAAATCGTATCACCTGGGGTCCCGTCGGTGTCTCCCGTATCACCCGAGTCCTCCGGGGCTATGAAAATCCCCAATGCCACAACCCGCATAAAACGAAGTTTTACTTTGTGTTTGTTACAAAAAATCGTGAATTTTACTTTGTGTTTGTTACAAGAAATCACGAATTTTACTTTGTGTTTGTTACAAATATTTTTATAAACACTTGTGTATCACAATAAAAATGCATACCTTTGCCGTGGACAATAAATTACTATAAATTATGTTTGAAAGAAAGGCTTTGGCTTGGTTGCGGTCGTGGCGCGGTAAGAAGGGGCGTAAACCGCTTGTTATTAGAGGTGCACGACAAGTTGGGAAGACATCTTTGGTTGAGATGTTTTCTAAAGAGTTTGACTGTTACCTGCGTTTTAACCTGGATGTTGCCGACGATCTTAGGCTCTTTGAAAAGGAATTGCCCATAGTAGAAATGTATAATCTCCTTTTGGCTTCTCGCAACAAGACAAAAAGCGAAGGTTCTACCCTGATATTCATTGACGAGGTTCAAAATGCCCCCATAGCGATAAAAATGCTGAGGTATTTCTACGAAGAGCTGCCCCATGTTTATGTTATTGCTGCAGGTTCGCTTCTTGAAACAATGCTGGATAAGAACAAGCAAATCAGTTTTCCTGTGGGACGAGTTGAATATATGGCGCTCAGACCCTGCACATTCGACGAGTTCCTGGGTGCAATGGGCGAAACCTCGCTTCAAAACATGCTCCGCAGTGCCATGGTGCCCGATGCCTTACATCCACGCATGATGGGACTGTTTAACAAGTATTCTCTCATAGGCGGTATGCCTCAGGTCGTTGCTGAATATGCAGAGTCTCAAGATATTATTGCGCTAAATTCAACCTACCAGTCACTGATAGCAGGTTACATGGATGATGTGGAGAAGTACTCCAAGTCAGAGACCCTTCGCAACACGATAAGGCATATTATCACCAACGGGTGGCACTTTGCCGACGAGCAGATCACATTTGAACATTTTGCTGCTTCCAACTACAAAAGCCGCGAAGTGGGCGAGGCGATGAGAACACTGCAAAAGACCCTGTTGCTTGAGTTGGTTTATCCGTCAGTTGAGACCAACCTGCCCATTATTCCTGATATGAAAAAGCGCCCACGATTGATGTGGATAGATACAGGACTTGTCAATTATGCCGCAGGCGTGCAGTCTGAGTTGTATGATGTAGAAGACCTCAATAACGCTTGGCGAGGAAAGATTGCCGAGCACATTGTGGGGCAAGAACTCCTGGGGCAAGGCAACTCCTTCCTTGAAAAAAGGGCTTTCTGGGTTCGTGACAGCAAGAGTTCGCAAGCCGAGCTTGACTACCTTTACAATAGTCCTCGGTTTGGCCTTGTCCCTGTTGAGGTTAAGGCAGGCAGTAATGCCCACCTGAAGTCGTTACAGGCTTTCATGCTTAACTCTAGATGCAAATGCGCAATCCGTTTCTGGAATAAGCCCGCTCGACAAGATGTAGTGCTTGTCGAAAAGAAAGACAAAGATGGTGTTGTAGAGAAAAACAAGGAATATACATTGTACAGCCTGCCTTACTACTATGCCGGGCAGATAGAAAAATTTATGGAACAAAGCAATATATAAGAGAATCATGGCTTTATAGACTTAAAACTTAATGTTATGGGACGCGGAAAAGATACTTGCCGAGCGTTGAAAGCCCTGCGCCAGCGCATTGCCGATGCTAACGACATCGCCTACACCCCCCCACAGAGTGCCACCACAAGGGCGACTGCGCGGGCACAAGAGACAGCTAAGTAATAATACATAACATCTGTGATTTTGAAGGACAACCTCTCAATAACGAGCGGTTGTCCTTTTTTATTCCGACATCTTGCCGTATAGGGAAAAACCACACAAATTCAGCCCTGCCAACCACCGATGCGAAACAAGTTAGATTTTAATTTTACAACATGTTGATGTTCAATAATTTCCAACAAGGTAAATGATATCACTTTTTTACACAAACACTTTGATATATCACATTATCACACTAACTTTGCAACCGTAAAACGATCACAAAAACCATCACAATCATGGAACGAGGAAAACAGACCTGCAGGGTGCTCAAGGACCTGCGCCAGCGCATTGCCGATGCTAACGACATCGCCTACACCCCCACCGTGTGTCACCACAAGGGCAACTGTGCGGGCACATGCCCTGCGTGCGAGGCCGAGGTGCAATACATCGAGCAGCAGCTCTCGCTGCGCCGCATGCTGGGCAAAGCCGTCATCGTGGCCGGCCTGAGCTTGGGAGTTGCATCGTATACTAACGAAGCAACAGCACAGAATGCATGCCACACAGTCGCTGCACAGCAAACCAGCAATGATGAAGCAATCAAGGGAGAAGTTGCACAAAGTAACGAAGGACTCCTCTATGACACGGTTCCTCCCGTTGAGGGGGAGATAAGGACCCGGGAATGCGACTATGACGAAGATGCGATTTTGAAGATAGCCGAAAATATGCCAGTATTCCCCGGTGGAGATGAAGTGCTGTACAAATTCATTACTGAGCATCTCGTCTATCCTGAACAGGCGGTCAAGGATAGCATTGAGGGCAGAGTATTCCTTCGATTTGTCGTCAAGAAGGATGGAAGTGTTGACGACATCAGGATTGCGCGCTCTGTCCACTCGTTACTCGACGCCGAGGCCGTGAGAGTTGCAAAAACCTTACCCAAGTTCATCCCGGCTCGTCATAAAGGTAAAACAGTGAATGTATGGTATTTACTACCAGTCAAGTTCAAACTTCCCGACGAAAAGGAATAATAAGGTATTTAACGCGCCGACAGGTGCGTGGTCGCACATGTGCGACTATTAATAACCGAAGGTGTAGTGAGCGGAGCGAACGTAACCCCCCGGAAAGAAAAACAAGTAGAAAGCGTGCTGAAAGTACGCGACTTACACACGTTAGGCACTGTTTTGTCCCCAAGAAATAGCATACAGCAAGGCATCAATCCTCGAAAAATGTATCAAATCGCGATTTGAACCCTCGAAAAAGTGTAACTTTTCCCAAAAACTATCCTTGAAAAAGTGTAATTTTTCTTGGAAATATGCTCGAAAAAGTGTGGTTTTGCACCCTAAACAGCAGAACATCAATATAATATGTACAGAAACATTACACATAGCTTAGAGGAGTGGAAGGAAAGCAAGAATAAAACGCTACAATGGGGGATGTCCCTGTTGGAGCGTTTTTATCTTTAAACGATTAAACCTTTAAACTCTTAAACCTTTACCCAAAGGTTACATTGCGAAGGTGTTGAAGCCGCCGTCTACTACGGCTACTGTGCCGGTGACGAAGGAGGAGGCGTCGCTAATGAGGTACTGGATGGTGCCGCACAGTTCTTCGGGCTTGCCGAAGCGCTTGAACGGGGTCTGGCGTATCACGTCCTGGCCGCGCTCGGTGAGCGAGCCGTCGGAGTTGGTGAGCAACGCGCGGTTCTGGTTGGTGAGGAAAAATCCCGGGGCGATGGCGTTGACGCGGATATTCGGCGTGAACTTGGTTGCTACCTCGCCAGCCATATAAGCGGTAAAGTTGCTTATGCCGGCCTTGGCTGCGCCGTAGCCCATGACGCGTGTGAGCGGACGGAACGCCGCCATCGACGAGAAGTTGACGATAGCGCCCTTTCCGGCCTCAACCATGGGTTTGAGGAACACCTGCGTGGGAATAACGGTACCCGTGAGGTTGAGGTTAAGCACTTTTTGGAACGCCTCGACCTCCACGTCAAAGAATGTGCCTGTGGGCGGAATGGTCGCGCCAGCCTGATTGCCGCCGGCAGCGTTGAGCAGCGCGTCAACACGGCCGTATCGCGCCATCACCTCGTCGCAGCACGCCTGCACCTTATTTTTATCCATCACGTCGGTAGCGAGGAAGATAGCCTCACCGCCCTTTTGCTTGATGCCGTCAACAATCTCGTTGCCCTGCTCGGCATTGCGGCCCAGCAACACAACCTTTGCTCCCTGCTCGGCCAGGTAAGCGCCTATGCAGCGACCCAGCACGCCAGTGCCGCCGGTAATCACCACCACGCGGTCTTTAACTGAGAATAATTCGTTCATATCTTGTTTTCTTCTATTTCGCGGTTAACGGTTGCCATGATGCCTTCTACCTGTCCCAGGGCGAGCATGCGTCCGTGGAACGAGTAGCCGGCGTTGTATCCCATCTTCTCGTCGCCCAGCATGAGCGGAGCGTGGTCCACGCGCATGGGCAGCGAGGGATTCACTTTCTCAAAGATACGCACCAGCTCGATGATGTTGGCGCGTCCGCCCAGGTGCGAAGCCTCGATGAAGTTGCCACCGGGCAGCACATTGGTGGAGCGCAGGTGCACAAACCAAGTGCGCTCGGCATACTTGCGGGCAAGCGCAGGCACATCGTTGTGGGCCCCGGCACTGAGCGATCCGGCGCAGAAGGTGAGGCCGTTGTGGGGATTGGGCACGGCGTTCATGAGCCACTCGATGTCGGCATCGCAGGTGACGATGCGCGGCAGGCCCAGGATCTGCAACGGGGGATCGTCGGGGTGAACGCACATGTTCATGCCCCACTCGTCGCATACGGGCATGATAGCCTCGAGGAAGTATTTCATATTCTCGCGCAGCTGCTCGGCATCGATGCCCTTGTACAGTGCCAGCAGGTCGTTGAACTTCTCCACGGGGTTCTTGTCGTCCTCGGTGATGTTGCCGTTGACAAAGCCCTGTGTCTTGACGATGATGTTCTCGATGAGTCGCTGTTCGCCTTCGGGCGTCATGGTCTGCTTGAGTTGCTCCATGCGTGCGAGCACATCGGCGTCATAGTCGGCCTCGGCGCCCTCGCGCTTGAGGATGTGGATGTCGAAGTAGGCAAACTCGGCGCGGTCAAAGTACAGGCAGGTGGTGCCGTTATCGTTGGGGTGGTCGAGCGTGGTGCGGGCCCAGTCGAGCACCGGCATGAAGTTGTAGCAGATGGTGTGCACGCCAGCGCGTCCCAGGTTGGCAAGGCTCACCTTATATTTCTCGATGAGTTCGTCGCGGTCGGCGCCGCCATACTTGATGCTTTCGCACACAGGCAGGCTCTCCACCACCGACCATCGCAGGCCGTGCGCCTCGATGTAGTCTTTCATCTTCATCACCTCCTCGTAAGTCCACACCTGGTCGTTGGGGATGTGGTGCAGGGCGGTCACAATGCCCTCAACGCCTATCTGGCGCAGCATGTCGAGTGTTATCTTGTCGTTAGGTCCGAACCATCTCCAAGTCTTTTCCATAATATATATTGCGTTTAGAAGTTGAAATATCGTTTAGCGTTGTTGTAGCAGATGTCGGCCACCATGTCGCACACGCGCTGCATCTCACACTCGGGGATGAGGCCACGCTCCACGTCGCTGCCCAGGATGTCGCACAGCGTGCGGCGGAAGTACTCGTGGCGGGGATAGGACAGGAACGAGCGCGAGTCGGTGAGCATGCCCACGAACCGGCTCAGCAACCCCTGGTTGCTCAGGGCCTCAATCTGCTTGCGCATGCCGTCGATCTGGTCGTTGAACCACCATCCCGAGCCCATCTGCATCTTGCCCGGAACGCTGCCGTCCTGGAAGTCGCCTATCAGGGCTGCCAGCGCGGTGTTGTCGCTGGGGTTGAGGTTGTAGAGGATGGTCTTGGTGAGGCGGTCCTCGCTGTTGAGCGTGTCGAGGAAACGTGCCAGCGGCTCGATGCTGCGGTAGTCGCCTATGCTGTCAAAGCCCGTGTCGGGCCCCAGCAGGCGCATCATCTTGCTGTTGACATTGCGCATGGGGCCGTAGTGCACCTGCTGCACCCAACCCTTCTCGGCATTCATGCGTGCCAGGTGGAGCAATGTTGCCGTCTTGAACTTCATGGTGTCGTCGTGGCTGAGCGCATGGCCTGTCATCACCTTGTCAAATATCGCCGCAGCCTCGCTGTCGCTGCAGGGGGCGTAGGGGAAATAGGTCACGCCATGGTCGGCAACCGAGCATCCGCATGCTGCGAAGTAGTCGTGGCGGTTGCGCAGGGCATCGAGCAGCAGGGTGTAGTTGCTCACGGCAATGCCGCTCGCCTCGCCCAGACGCTCCACATACTGGCGGTACTGCACGGGATCCTCGACGGCAACAGCCTTGTCGGGACGCCACGCCGGTAGCACCTTCACGTCAAAGTCGCTCTGGGCAATGGCCTTGTGGTGCTCGAGCGTGTCGATGGGGTCGTCGGTAGTGCACACGGCCTCCACGCCATATCGCGCCATGAGCGCACGCGGTGTGTAGCCCGGCTGAGCCAACAGGTCGTTGCACGTGTCATATATCTCGCGGGCGCTGCCGGGGTTGAGCACCTTGTCGATGCCAAAGGCGGTCTTGAGTTCGAAGTGGGTCCAGTGGTACAGGGGGTTGCGCAGCGTGTAAGGCACGGTGGCGGCCCACTGCTCAAACTTCTCCCAGTCGCTGGCGTCGCCCGTGATGAAGCGCTCGTCCACGCCGTTGGCACGCATGGCACGCCACTTGTAGTGGTCACCGCCCAGCCACAGCTGCGTGATACTTGCAAAGGGCCGGTCCTCGGCAATCTCACGCGGACTCAGATGGCAATGGTAGTCGATGATGGGCATCCCCTCGGCCACCTCGTGATAGAGGTCGCGCGCAGTGGAGGTGCTCAGCAGAAAGTTATCGTCGTTAAACTGTTTCATTTTCAACAGGATTATACTTTGGAATAAGTGCTTTGAGTATTGCCCAGCCGGCTATGTAAGCCACAGCACAGTAGCACATGATGATGAAGTAGCCACTATCGTTACCCTCAAAGCCCATAAACTGAAGGTTGGTCTCCTCGGCATAGTCGAGGAAGTAGCCCGAGAACATGTTGATGACAAACGAACTGATGCCACCCGCCAAGCCGTTAATGCCTGTAATGGTACCCAGCATACGCTTGGGGAACAGGTCGCTGCACACCGAGAACAAGTTGGCCGACCACGACTGGTGAGCCGCTCCGGCAAGACCTATGATAACGATGGGGAACCAATAAGAGATTGCACCCAGCGGATGTGAT
>JAZQPG010000176.1:0-31910 GCA_045628365.1 Sodaliphilus sp.
TCAAGCCCATCCAGATCCTGAACGTATTCTTCAAGGAAGACCCCAAGGATGAGTCACATCCCGAAGCCTTCCCGCAGGAATTCCTGGAGCATACAATGCTCAACAACCTCTATGACACTCCCTACCAGAAGGTAGACTTCACTTGCCTGCCCTGGAGCGGATTCAAGAACCGCAACTCATCGATCGCCAACGACTATGCTCCCACAACCGAGGTTGTGGAAAACGGCAAATATGACCATGCTTACATACTCAATGAGCACAAGGGCGATAAATTCTTCTGCATCACTATGCCGTTTGAGGTGAACACTTACTACTTTGGTGCCGACGCCGAGATTTATGATGGTATCTTTGGGTTTAGCAAAGAGAGTGATGACGAATCGGTTACAGCGATCGCAAAAAATCAACTCAATATTGACTTTGTAGAGCGATTCTTTACTAACACGCCCTATCTTATCAAGTCAAAATACGAGGATAACATCATCAAGGGTACCTTCGACCAGTTCGAGACAAGTCAGATTAATGTTAGTTTCACTCCTCGCATGTATGCCGACCTGACACCGACCGACTTCCTTGTAAATGGCAAGGACGAGGTGATCAACCCCAACATGGGCAACCTCTATGTTCTGGACAACGGCTACCTCAAGAAGGTGAATGGTGACTACAATCTGCCGGCATTCTCAGTAGCTTTCAAGCCCGAGAATAACAAGAAACTCCACTTCATCGACAGCAAGACTGGTGAAAAGCTCATTGAAGACGACAAGGACGTGACAACAAGAGAAGACCTCATGGGTTATGTGTCGTTCTACAGCGAGGAGAACAGCTACGCTGTTGACATGGAGGCTGAGGTTTACACCGTGAGCCAGGGCGCCGACGGACTCGTGTTCAACCTGGTTAAGGATAACGTAGTGAGCCAGGGTCAGGGTGTTGTAATCAAGTACAAGCGTGGCGAGACATTCAACATGCAGATCGTGACCAACCCCAGTACCGACACCGAGGCTTATCAGGCTAATGTGCTCAAGGGCGTGGAGGTGGATACTCCCGTGAGCGACCTGGGCGACATCTATGTTCTGGGTAAGGCCGAGCTGGCTGTAGGTTTCTATCCCTACTCTAGCAGCAATGCTCCCGGAGCAGGCGCCGTGCTTCCTGCTAACCGCGCTTACATCGATCCCATGGACGTGGATCCCGATGCACTGCCCTACGTGATAGACTATGATGTTCCCACAAGCATCAACGGCATCAACGTGGATGGCAAGGACGGTCCCGTCTACGACCTGAGCGGTCGCCGCGTGTTCAACCCCGAGAAGGGAAATATATATATCAAGAATGGTCAAAAAATCATTCAAAAGTAAATACTGAACGACTATGAAAAAGATATTTTTAGCAATAATATGCCTCACCCTGTGGACAAGCCATGCGATGGCTGCACCCACCACCGAGGAGCAAATGGAGAAGCTTACCCAGGAGTTTCTTGCCCACTACAATGGCGTGCTGCCACAGGGCATAAAGGTGAGCGAGGATAGCACCAAGATCGACATCAATACAAAGGAGTTCCTTGCCGACCCCGTGGCAAAGCGATACTTCGAGCAGATGGGTAAGGTGCTCATGGCCGAGAAGGCTGCCGACACCCAGATGAAAGTCGAAGTTAATGACCTTAAGCTGGAAGAAGTGTCACCTGTTACACAGGGACTTATGAGAGCAAAACGAAATGACGGAAGACGTAAAGCGGTTGGATTCCCTCAAACCACATTCTGCTCAGCCATCCCCTATTCCTACATGAGCGTTGACGGCGAGAATAATCCCCTGCGTCTGTCGGGTGTGATGTACCGTCCCAGTCCTTTCCAGCTCAATTACAGTGCTGAATTGGGTGTATGGAACATAATCACAAAGATTGGTGCGGTTGGTACTTTGATTGTCGAGGGAGTCAAGGGCTTGTGGAACGCCGTTATCGGCTACTCGTTTGATTACGGCGTGCTGACATGCCACCCCACAGTGACTACAAACGACGAGGCCCCCACCGGCAAGCATCCCCTTGACGGTGACCTCAACATGTTCTGCTCCGACTATGCTCTGGTTGTGTGCCCCGACTATTGCGGCTACGGCCTGACAGGCTACAAGCAGCATCCCTATCTGGTACAGGGCGTCACTGCACGCAATGTGGTGGATGGTTATATTGCTGCACTTGACCTTGTGAAGCAGAATAAGGTTACAGGAGCAAGCGGCAGCTGGAATTTTGCCGACGACTACTATACCGATATCATCGGTTACTCACAGGGCGGCAGCGTGGCGCTGGCAACACTGCGTTACCTCGAGAGCGGTCAGGTTAGTGACGAGAACCTCAAGCGCATCAACCTGCGCAACACTTATTGTGGCGACGGTCCTTATTCGCCTAACGCAACTATCAAGCAGTATGTGGAATGGTCAAACTCTCCCGATGAGAAGTTGCGCGAAATGGAATACCCCTGCGTGTTCCCGCTCATCGTGCAGGCTGCCAAGCAAGCCTATGACAACAGCTGTATGCGCACAGTGAAGGTGGATTCATATTTCACTCAAAAGTTCCTGGATACCGACATTATCAACATGATCGACAGCAAGAACGTCCCCACTTGGAAAATCAACGAGGTGACATCGGCTGCTGGTACTGTTAGAGCCGAGCAAATCATGAGCGACAAGCTTCTCAAGCAAGTAGAAGAGTATGACGAGAACCTGCAAGCTTATGTCACAAAGAATGTCCTCAACACTGAGAGCAATGAGTACAAGTGTCTTACACGTGCAATGGACTACAACGACCTCACTAAGGGCTGGACTCCTCATCACCCACTGCTGTTCATGCATTATAATGGCGACCGCGTGGTACCTTACTGCAACATGGAGGAGGCTAAGAAAAACCTGCCTCGTGACCCCAACGTGAAGATGGTGTTTGTCGATACCGATGAGACGCGTGAGAAAATGTCAGCGATATGGGATTTTATTGCAGTACATGTCCAAGATGTGTTTGTCAATCCCGACCACGGAAGCATGGGTAAATTCTTCTATATGGCTGTTGCTGCCGGCACATTCGAAGAAATGCTCGAGAAGTGATAATTAATAGAGAGGATAACCCTCAGTAAGCGGCTGGAAGCCACTACCCCCGTTGTCTGGCGGACAAGGTAGCGACTTCCAGCCGCAATGTTTTGGCGTCAATACCATCACGACAACCATCATCATGCTTCCCCATGACCAGCAGAAAATGAACCGTCTCTTTTTGTGACTTTTGGATGTTTTTTTGACCGAAAGAGCCTATTTTTGTGTTTAAACTACAGATTACGCTGATTTCACAGATTATTTTATAGACTGACAGAAATTAGAAGAAATTATTCAAAATTATTGTTGTTCGGTAAAAATAAAAAAATCGCTGAACTCGCTGATAATTAACAAAATGTACCAGGAATTACCTGAGGGGGCTTGGTGGTGGAGGAAAAAGAAAATAATTTCTTTTGGGTTTATGGCTGGCGCCAAGAAGCAAGCTCAAAGGAGTGAGCAGCGGTGAGTGGGCGAAGCCCGTGCCGCGAATGGCGAACCTCCATTAAAATGGTGGACTCCGTCCACAAAATAATAATACTCTACCTGTTAGGTAATTACATTTTGCTTGCGGAGCAAGCCATTTTCTATGCGAACAATATAAACACAATAAAAATATTTTCTTTTTTTACCGGACACTAGTGGATAACTACAGATTACACGGATTGCACCGAAACCGGTTCATACCTAGCGGATTAAGCCGATTATGATCTCCCTTATCCGCCCAATCAGCGTGAACCAAAAAATTTCTTTTGATTTCTGTCAGTCTTAAGTCTGTTTCGGGCTGTTGGCTCCCATTGGTGTATAGTTACTAGTCATCCGGGGAGTGTTAAAGTGTGAAGTTTGGAGTGTTAAAATGTTAAAATGCGGATGGCTGTTAGCATTTATTGCTGTTTTGAGGTGTCGCTAAATTGTTTTTTCAAGGTAAAATCAGTGTGGTGGGTAAATTCATGTAAGCTAATCGTGGGGGTGCAAATGTTTTCTGATTGTTAATGGGCTGAACCATAGGAATGAAAAGAGAACTTGACGCAGTCGCTTTCGTGCATAATCGGGTGAGTGGCGTGTGAAAGTGTAATTGTGTAAATTTTAATATTTGTGCAATTAGTGACCGGCTTATTAAAAACGATAAGGATAAATTGCGAAAAAGTTAAAATTTAAAATAATCTAGTTTATTATAAATATATGTTGTAACTTTGCATCCGATAAAATTTCACTTATGTTATTATCCTCATGTCACTACAGAGCAGATACTGGGAAAATCGTGGCGAGTGCATGAGAAAGCAACCATGGAAAGGTTAATGGTACTGAGGCTGATCGCAATCTATAAAAAAATCGCCTTTCATCCTTTCTTGATGAACAGGAAACACATTGAATTGACGCGAAGTTAGATGTTATTACAGGGTTGAATACAGCAACAATACATACAAGCTGGGAAATTTTGACCATAAAAAGAGAGTTTATTAGTTTTAAGTACTAGATTTTAAATTAATGTTTACTGTATGAATAGACTTGTATCTATGTTTATGGTACTGTGCATTTTTACGCTTTGTGCACAGGCCAAGAACATTAGGGGAAAAGTAGTGAGTGCAGGCAGCAATGAACCGCTCATCGGCGCCACAGTGCAGGCCGTTGGTTCTAGCCAGGGCACAGCAACCGACCTTAATGGAGAGTTTTCAGTAACCGTTGCCGACAACGTGAAGCAACTCATGGTATCCTTTGTGGGATATGACAGCAAGCTTGTTGCGGCTACAAGTGAAGTTAATGTAGAGCTCGCCGAGAGCAAAAACAGCCTGGAGGAGGTTGTTGTCACTGCGATGGGTATCACCCGCAAGCAGAAGTCGCTCGGATATGCAGCTCAGCAGGTCAAGGCCGACGAGATCGTGAGCGCCCACACTGGCGACGCGATGAACTCGCTCAGCGGTAAAATCGCCGGTCTGCAGGTTCAGAACACCTCGACCGACCCGGGTTCGGCTAACTCGGTCATCATCCGTGGTTTCAGTTCGATCAATGGTAACAACCAGCCCCTCTATGTAGTGGACGGCGTGCCTCTGCAGTCGACCACGCTCACCTCGAGCGACGACAAGCTGGGTGGCGGCCATGCCCTGTCGGCTGGCGGTATCTCTAACATCGCTCCCCAGGATATCGAGAGCATGACGGTGCTCAAGGGTGCTGCAGCTACCGCGCTCTATGGTAGCCGCGCTGCCAATGGTGTCATTGTCATCACTACCAAGCAGGGTAAGCATGGCGATAACAAGAACTTCACAGTTGAATATAACGGTAGCGTCCAGGGTCGCCAGGTGAGCTACCTGCCCGAGATGCAGAACAAGTGGGGCCAGGGCTGGGACGGCAAGCAGACGTTTATCGAGAACGGCTCGTGGGGTCCGGCATTTGACGGCTCGACACAGGTGTATGGTCCCGTGTGGAACCACCAGCAGCTCATCCACAAGTATGACGCAGCGAAGAATAACGTTCGCGAGTTCTTTGAAACCGGCTTCTCTCAGAGCCACAGTATCGCCTTCAGCGGTGCCTCGGTGGACGAGCAGGTTAACTACTACCTGAGCTATAACTACCTGGGCGATGACGGTATCATCCCCACCAAGGCCGACTCTTACACCCGCAACACGCTCGACTTCCGTGGCGGTTTCAAAGCCACTGACTGGCTCAACATCACCTCGTCGATCAGCTATGCCAAGTCTAAGACCGACATGGTGGGCAGTTTCCAGGGAACATCGGTAATCGACGGTGTGCTCGAGTTGCCGCGCGACATTTCGTTGCTCGATAAGCGCGACCTCTCGTCGCCCTTCAACACCCCTGAGGCTTATTTCACCCCCTATGGCATCACTAACCCCTTCTGGGCACTTGCCAATAACTATAACCACCTCGAGTCGAAGCAGATGCGTGGCAAGGTGCAGGCCGACATCAACCCCATCAAGGACCTGACGGTGACTTATCGGTTTGGTTTTGACTACACCGACCTTGACCAAAAGGTGGGCATGCCCCAGATCAACCTGGACGATGCTCTCATCAACAACGACTATGGCTATGCTCCCAGCAGCATGAACCAGGACGGTTATGTCAACAACCTGTATCGCCGCTCTTATGAGCTCAACCACGACTTCCTTGCCGACTACACGCGCAGCTTTGTTGACGACAAGCTGAGCCTGGCAGCAATCGCCGGTGTTAATATCAACGAGCGCTATGCCACGTCGATGTCGGGTCAGGCCGACAAGCTCACCTTTGACACCGGATTCTGGGACCTGAGCAACGGCTCGACATGGACATCACTCACCGAGTCTCAGAGCAAGCGCCGTCAGGTGGCAGCCTTCGCCGACCTCACCCTGGGCTGGGACGACATGGTATACCTTAACTTGACAGGCCGCAACGAGTGGTCGTCGACATTGCCCGTCAATGCCAACAGCTACTTCTATCCCGGAGCTACACTGAGCTGGATATTCACCAAGCTCCTGCCCAAGAATGACGTGTTCACCTTTGGTAAGGCTCGTGTGGCTTATGGTAAGACCGGTAACGACGCGTCGCCCTATCTCACAAGCGCACGATTCGTGCAGGGATATGCCAACGGTTACTACGTGGGCAGCATCATCAGCTTCCCCTTCAACTCGGTGAATGCGTTCCAGAGCGCGGCCACAGCCGGTTCTAACTCGCTGAAGCCCGAGATGACAACCGAGTTTGAGGCAGGTCTTAACCTGCAGTTCTTCAACGGTCGCCTGGGTGTGGACGCTACGTTCTACAACCGCAACACCAAGGACCAGATCTTTACTCTGCCCGTTGATCCCTCAACAGGTTACAGCTATGTGGTGACCAACTTTGGTACAGTGCGCAACCGTGGTTTTGAGTTGCTCGTCAACACCACTCCCGTGCAGACCCGCAACTTCCGTTGGGACCTGGGTTTCAACTTTGCTCTTAACCGCAACAAGGTTATCTCGATGCCCGAGAGCCTCGAGGGCGGCAAGGTCACTATCTATAACTTCTCGGCAGGTAACGACGCGGTATACATGTATGCCGAGGAAGGCCGCCCCATGGGTACATATTACACCTATCTGCCCCAGTTCTATACCGATGGTGCCGGTGTTAAGCACCCCATCGTAGACTCGGCCGGTATGCCCGTGCTCAGCAGTGAGGTTGAGGATACAGGCAAGACAATGAACCACAAGTGGACCGGTGGTGTCAACACATCACTCAGCGCTTACGGCCTTACACTGTCGGCATCGCTCGACGTGCGCTACGGCGGCTCGATGTTCTCACGCACCAAGAACCTCATGCAGTTCACCGGTAACGGCATCGTTACCTCTTACAACGACCGCCGTCCCTTCATCATCCCTGGCAGTGTGGTTGCCAAGGGCGATGGCACCTACAGCGAGAACACCACTCCCATCTACGTGAGCGACGACAGCTATCAGCTGTTCTTCAACGACTATGGCTGGGGTTATGGCGGTGAGGCTTACCTCGTGGACCGTTCGTTCGTGAAACTGCGCAGCCTGAGTCTCACCTGGGAGTTGCCCAAGAAGTGGATAAGCGCTGCTAAGCTTAGCAATGTTGCCATCTCGGCATTTGGTAACAACCTGTTCACCTGGACAGCCCGTGACAACTACTATGTAGACCCCGAGGCCACCACAACCGGTACCGACCTCGAAGGTAACTTTGGCGAACTTTACACTAACCCCTCATGCCGCGTGTTTGGTGTAAGTCTTAACATTAAGTATTAATAAAGAGAGGAGATTGATATTATGAAGAAAATATTTGTTACAGGCCTCGTCCTGCTGGGAATCATGGCAACATCGTGCGATGATTATCTGGATATCAACCAGGATCCCAATTCTCCCACAGAGAGCAACATGACTTCATCAATGATATTGCCCGCTGCCGAGATGAACATCGCGGCATCCTATGGCGACTTCCTGCGCAACGTGGGAGGATACTACGTGCAACACTACAGCCAGTACTTTGGCACGAGCAACTATCTCGACTATAGCCAGTTCAAGATGAGCGCAACTCGCTCGAGCGGCACCTATGTCCAGCTCACTTCGCGTGTGCTCAACAACCTCAAGACTGTGCGCTCGCTCGCAGCTGAAGAGGGCGATTGGGGCACATACCTGGCAGCGACCACCCTGCGTGCGTTCACCTATCAGGTGCTTGTTGACTGCTATGGCGAGGTTCCTTATAGCCAGGCTCTTAACCTGGACTACATCTCGCCCAAGTTTGACGACGGTCAGGAAATCTATGACGGCATCCTCGCCGAGCTTGACGATGCTCTCGACAAGGCTAGCGCCGGTTCACAGGTGGCGACAAACTTCCTCTATGCCGGCAAGAACGCCGATGCCTGGATCAAGTTTGCCAATGCCCTGAAGCTGCGCATCTACACCCGCGAGAGCGGCGTGAAGGACGTGAGCGGCCAAATCAAGGCCCTCATTAAGGAAGACAACTTCCCCGCAAGCGATGTGGCATTTGCCGGCATCTGGAGCGATGCCCTGGGCAAGGCCAACCCCTTCTACCAGGAAGATGCCTTCAGCAGCTACGGAGGCTCGCAACAGAACATTGTGCTCAACCTTGCGCTTTACCAGGCAATGAGCGCCTATGACGACGAGCGCCTTGAGGCATTCTTCACTCCCAATGCAAGCGGTGTGTATGCCGGTGCGGTGAGCGGTACCAACTTCAGTACCACTCAGAACTACAAGGCTAACTACTGGTGCCGTCCCAACGCCCACTATGACGATCCCGTTGACCTCATCAGCGTTGCCGAGGTTTACTTCATGAAGGCAGAGTACTATGCCAAGGCTAAGGACCTGGGTAAGGCTCAGGAAAACTATGAGAAAGCCATCAAGGCGTCATGTGTCCAGGCGTTCACCGTGCTGGGTGGCATGGATGCCGCGAGCGCAGCCGCTAAGGCCGACGCTGTGGCTGCAAAGGCCATGGCAGCCTATCCCCTCACGCTTGACAACTACAAGCAGGCCCTCGGTGTGCAAAAGTGGATTGCCCTTGCCGGCAGCAACAACTTTGAGGCATGGTGCGAGGTTCGCCGTCTGGGTTATCCCCAGGTGGGCAGCGTGACCGGCGATCAGCTTTACGCTCAGTCAAGCGACACTTACAAGCCCGAGTTGCTCAAGGCTGGCGAGCTCTACACCCCCATCGATTGCAACACCAGCATCACCGGCAAGGTGCTGCAGCGCTGGCCCTATGCCGAGGCATCGGCCAACCGCAACAGCAATGCCCCCCAGTATCCTGGCGATGCCGCTCCTGTTTTCTGGGCTAAGTAAATAAACAATTGGTCAGACTATCAAAATGATTATTATGAAAAAGGTATTATATTCAGCAATATTCGGCGTGATGGCGGCCCTGTCGTTCACAAGCTGTGACGAGGAGACAACGGCAGGACTCACCGGCATCACTTACTATCCCGTAATCGAGCTCAACGGTGGTGATGTGGTTATTGCTCTGGGCGAGGACTATGTTGAACCTGGCGCTGTGGCAACACTCAACGGCGAGGATGTCTCGGACAAGATGACTGTGACCAACAACATCGACAACACCGAGGTGGGCCTCTACCAGGTGAACTACTCGGCAGTCAACTCTGACGGTTTCTCGGCAAGCGAGTCCCGCAACGTGTTTGTTGTCAACGAGGGTAGCATCGCCACTATCTACCGTGCCGAGAGCCAGTACGGCTCACGCCACTACTACAACCTGCCCATCCAGATGTATGACAACGGTGACGGCACCTACGAGGTCGAGGACATCCTGGGCGGTTTCTATTGCCTTGGCCGTTATCCCGGCTATGAGGCCTATGGTTATGACTTCTGGGCCGAAGCCACCATCCGTGTCAACGACGACAGCAGTGTTGAACTGCTCGGGGTGGGCGACTGGATGTGGAAGGATGACCCCAAGATCATTCTCGAGGAAGGCTCTTATGACAAGGCTACCGGAACTTTCAATTTTGTATTTGACTTTGGCGGTGCCCCGTTCTATGTGAACTTCGTTGCAGTGAAGAAGTAAATGTGTTTAACTTAATTATCGGAATTGAATTATGAAAAAGAATATATTTTCAATACTTTCACTCGTGCTGCTGCTGCTGGCCGCATCTTCATGCGAGAAAGACTCCATAGGCGGTACCGAGACCGAGGCGACAGCGGGCGACTGGTATTGCAGCATGGCTGCGGTTGACGAGAACGGCGAGTCGGTTGACGATGACTGGTTCGGGCTCGGAAACTTCCATGTCATCACCTTCAACACGGCTGACAACGTGAGCAACCAGATGTGGATAAGTGACGAGGGTGCTAACGGCGAGTACTTCCCCTTCAAGATCAAGATCAACGTCGACGCGGCTAATGCCACTTTCCAGGCCGAGGCTGCCAAGAACGAGTTTGCCTCTAACCTCGTTACCATCACCGGCGGTAAGATTGTCAAGGACGGTGCCAAGACTCCCAGCGGCATGCCTGCCGACTATATTGAGTTCTACATCTCGTTTGACGACGACAAGTTCCCCGGCGCGTATGGATTCAAGTGCTACAAGGTTACGGGCTATCGCTACACAGGCTTTGTGGCCGATGAATAACCTTTTGTACCGCGACACATAAACACTGATTTTTTTAAGGGCCTTCCCCCGCGCACGCTATGGGGGGAAGGCCCTTTTTCCTGGCATGGTAACGTGGCGGGAGAACCCCGCGGTGACCCGCGGGGCACAGGGGCGCTCTTATGGCGGCGCTCGCTCTCGTGGTGGCGGCGGCGCTCGCTCTTGTGGCGGGGGGCGGCTGCCATGGGAGGGCATGGAAATAGCCATGGGGGTAGCCGTGAATTAACACCCTTTACCATCTATCCCTGATTCACCCAAAAAGCCTACTTTATTGTTAAAATATGTAATTTTTGCCATTTTTCAATTTCAAAAATTAAGAATCGGAAACCCCGCCAAAGGCCCTATACCCGCTAACTATGCGCCCTCTCGGCACCGCCGCCAGTTTACAAACGTAAATGTTTACAAGTGTTTTAACCGTTTTGCGGGGCATCATTTTTTGACTAACTTTGTAATCGAAAACGGGACGCAACCCTACACGGGAGCCCCCATTAACGACACATTTTCAACAATTTAACCGTGTCGATTTATTAAACATAAAAAACTATTAGATGATTAAGACTATTAAGACAACCCGCATTTTTAAAGTAATCGCAGTTTGCGCTGCAATGTTATTACCCACCATGAACGCACAGGCGCAGAAGCTCGTTGAAGAGCAGCAGCGCGGAACAATCTTCGAACAGGTAGAAAAAGCTCGTGCCACACAGGCCAACGTACAAGAGCTCCTCAACCTCGCTTATACATTCCGCGGTGTACCCTACCGCTACGGACAGGCTTCGCCCAGCGGATTTGACTGCTCAGGCTTCACCAGCTACGTCTTCAAGCAGTTCGGCATCAAGCTCGACCGCACAGCAGGCGGACAGATGAACAACGGTGAGCGTGTGGCTCGCGCCGACCTCAAGCCCGGCGACCTCGTGTTCTTCACCGGACGCGCCATCACCAGCCGCATTGGCCACGTGGGCATCGTTACCCAGGTCAACAGCGACAACACCTTCAACTTCATCCACGCTGCCAGCCGTGGCATCACAGTGAGCAACATCAACGAGTCTTACTACAAGTGCCGTTACATGGGCGCATGCCGCGTGCTCCAATAAGCAAAAGATAAAAACGCCTATATACCGGAGGGGAGATGACCTAGTGGTCACCTCCCCTCCAGCTTTTTCCCCCAGGAAGCTCCGCGGGTCACAACAGGACTTGCTGGTGGCGGGGCTTCCGGGGTGTGGGGCTTATAGAAGCGGTGCAGCTCCCCAAGAAACGGGGGCTGCACCGCTGGTTGTTTTGTCGCTATTATGTTCCTTTATATATAATAATAGGAGTGTCAGTTGACGATGGGGCGGCGTGCTTGCTTGATGGCGCGGCCTAGGTTGTCGGCGATGTCGCTGGCGGTGACTCCATGCTCGCTGTGCTCTTGGGCGGCGATGTCTCCTGCCAGGCCGTGGATGTATACTCCTAGGGCAGCTGCCACGTCGGCTCGGCATCCTTGGCCAATGAACGAGGCGATGACGCCGGTGAGGACGTCTCCGCTGCCGGCTGTTGCCATGCCGGGGTTGCCGGTGGAGTTGATGAACACTTTTCCGTCGGGCAGGATGGTCATTGTGTATCGTCCCTTGAGCACGATGATGATCTTGTAGAGGCGTGCATCGTTGATGGCCTTGAGGAAGCGTTCCTCGGCGCTGTTGTGCTTGCCAAAGAGGCGGTCAAACTCGGACTCGTGCGGTGTGATTACCGATCCCTGCGGAATGCTGCGCAGTAGCATCTGGCGGTGGCTGATGCAGTTGAGTGCATCGGCGTCGAGCAGGCAGGGGTGGTTGCAGCGCTTGAGGTAGGTGTCGAGTGCGTCGATGGTCTCGGGCGAGGTGGTGATGCCGGGGCCTATCGCCACGACGCTGTAGGTGTGGTTCTCGACTATCGCAGTGGTGACGATGTCGTTGCTGTCGGGTTCAAAGAGAGCCTCGGGCACGGCGGTCTGCATGGGGATGTAGCCTTGCTGTGGAGCGTGCACTGTCACGAGTCCTGCTCCGGAGCGCATGGCTCCGCGTGCCGCCAGGATTGCCGAGCCCATCATGCCGTAGCTGCCAGCCACGAGCAGAATCGAGCCGTTGTCATACTTGTTGCTGAACGGGTCGCGTTTCTTGATCATGTTGCGGGCGTTGTCCTGGTCGATGAGGTAGTAGTCGGTGGGCATGCTGGCTATGACCTCGGGGTTGAGTTCCAGGTCGAGCACCTTGCAGTCGCCAATGAACTGCGCGTTCTCGGCAAAGAAGAAAGCGAGGCGCTTGAACTGGTAAACGAGTGTGAGGTTGGCCTTGATGATGTTGCGTCGGTCGACCGAGACGTTGTGCTCGCCGGCGAGTCCCGATGGCATGTCGATAGACACGATGTAGGCGCCGCTGTCGTTGATGTACTGCACGAGCGAGGTGTATCCCCCCCTGAGCGGAGAGCGCAGTCCGGAGCCGAAGAGTCCGTCGATGACCACGTCGTTCTCGCTGAGCTCGGGCAGGTTGAATGTCTTGGTGACCTCGATGAACTTGAATCCCTCGAGCTTGTAGAGCAGGTCGCGGTTGTGCGAGCAGCAGTTGGAGAGGTGTGACGACTGCACGTTGAGCAGGTATACCTCGGGCTGGTAGCCTTGTTCGAAGAGCATGCGTGACACGGCCAGAGCGTCGCCTCCGTTGTCTCCGGGGCCGGCAAAGACCACGATGCGCTTGGTCGAGCGCCATCGGCTCATGATTTCATAGGTCACGGCAGCTGCAGCCCGCTCCATCATGTCGAGCATAGTGATGCCCTCGGCTGCTATCGATTGTTCAAAAATGCGCTTAATTGCGTCATTTGTAAATATTTTCATTGTCCCTTAATGTTTCAGTGATTTTTTAGAGTACAAAAATAACCATTTTAATTCTAATGTCAATGTTAAAAGGGTATAAAAAATAAATTTTTTTGGTCGGAGAGGTGGTGAGTTGCTCGGTTGATGCACGGGACGTGTCGTGTGTGGCTTAATTTTGCCTCCCGAAATCTTAACCATTAAATTTTAAAACTATGGAACAAAACGTGAACGTGGCGGTGCTCCATGCCGCCTACAACGCCTGGATGTCGTGCGGCCGCCTGCGTCGCAACAGGCTGCGCAACAAACGGTTTGCCTATGGTGACCAATGGGGTGACATCACCATTGATGACAACGGGGACAAGCGCACCGACTGGGAGCGCTACTGCAGCTTCGGAGCCATCCCGGTGACCAACAACCTGATTGGCTCGCTGGTGCGTTCGGTGGTGGGCCGTTACCGTGCCCAGGAGATTGACAACGGCAAGCCTGCCGACCCCGCCCTCGGCGAGTTGTGGTCCAGTAACGAGCTGGGCGAGGTAGACTGCCGTGCGCTCGAGGAATTCCTCATCTCGGGCTGCTGTGTGCAGCGTGTTGACCGCGAGTGCTCCGGCGGGGAGGAGCGCACCACGGTGAGGAATGTGAACCCCAACAGTTTCTTTATCAATGCGGTGAGTGATGTACGCACGTGGGACTGCGAGATCGTGGGGCAGGTGCATGACCTTAGTATTGCCCGCCTGCTTCAGCGCGTGGCCTGCGGGTCGCGCCGCAAGGCCCAGTGGGTGCGCCGGCTGTACACCGACAATGCCGTGGAGCGCGCCCAGGCATTCTCGCGTGCGCTGGGCTGTGACACGCAGAGTGCCACCGCCTTTTGGCACAGCGACGACCCCGGCAAGTGCCGTGCCATCGAGGTGTGGACGCTCGAGAGCCGCGAGGTGGCCGTGTGCCATGACCGCAGCACCGGCAAGGTTACTGTCGAGACTCCTGCTGCCGCCCGGCGCTATAAGGGCAAGGCCCACGTGGAGGTGGCCTGGGACATCGCCACGGCATGGCATTGCCGCTGGTTCTCGCCCATGGGCGACCTGCTTGCCGAGTGGGACTCTCCCCACGGTCATGGCGGCCACCCGTTCGTGATGCGTTTTTACCCGCTCACCGACGGCGAGGTGCACTCCTTTGTTGAGGGGGTCATCGACCAGCAGAAGCACGTGAACCGCATGGTCACGATGCTCGACCAGATCATGGCCTCCTGTGCCAAGGGCGTGCTGCTCTTCCCCGAGACCGCATTGCCCGACGGTCTCACGTGGCGAGACGTGCGCCGCGTGTGGAGCTCGACGGGAGGTATCCTGCCTTACTCGCCCGATGTCAGTACCGCCAAGCCCGAGCAGATCAGTGCCAATGCCACCAACGTGGGCGCCTATGAGATGGTGAGGCTGCAGATGCAGCTGCTCGAGGAAGTGTCGGGTGTGAGCGGTGCGCTGCAGGGCAAGGCGCCTGCCACGGCCAACTCGGCCCACATCTACCAGACCCAGACCGAGAACTCGCTCCGTGCCCTGGCCGATGTCTACGGCACTTTCACCGCCTTTCGCCGCCAGCGCGACAAGATGCTGCTGGCCGTGTGACCCTCCCGCTGTAAATGGCTTTCGTGCCGCCTTGCTCCGCACCTGCGGGGCATGGCGGCATGTTTTTTTCACGGGGTGGTGGAGAAAAATTGCAATTGTGGTGAAAAAGTAGTAACTTTGCAAGAAATTTTATATACAACAATGAACGAGACATTTGAAATGGTAGCAAAGACCTTCAAGGGACTTGAAGGTGTTCTGGCCGACGAGCTGAGAGCTCTTGGCGCTCAGGATGTTACCGAAGGAAACCGCATGGTTGCCTTCTATGGAGACAAGGAAATGCTGTATAAGGCCAACTTTTGCCTTCGCACCGCACTGCGTGTACTCAAACCCTTCTATAAATTCCGTGCCAACAATCCCGACGAGCTGTATGACCAGATCAAGCAGTACCGCTGGGAAGACATGATGAGTGTGGACAAGACATTCTCAATCGACGCCACCACCCATGGCGAGGAGTTCAGCCACTCGCGCTTTGTCACTTACCGTGTCAAGGATGCCATCGTGGACTACTTCAGCGAGCATTATGAAAAGCGTCCCTCGATACGCGTTACCAACCCCGACATCCGCCTCGACGTGCACATCAGCGGTGACGAGGTGACCCTGTCGCTTGACTCATCGGGCGATCCCCTGTACAAGCGCGGCTGGCGTGAGGCCCAGACCGATGCACCCATCAACGAGGTGCTCGCTGCCGGCATCATCAAGCTGAGCGGATGGGACGGAGACAGCAACTTCGTGGACCCCATGTGTGGTTCGGGTACCTTCCTGGTGGAGGCAGCGCTCATCGCCGCCAACATCAATCCCGGCGTGTACCGCAAGGGATTTGCCTTCCAGCAGTGGGCCGACTATGACGAGGAACTCTTTGACCGCATCTATAACGACGACAGCGGCGAGCGTGAGTTCAAGCACAAGATATATGGCAGCGACATCAACGGCAAGGCCATCGCTATCTCCCGCGCCAACATCAAGAGCGCCGGCGTGAGCAAGATGGTTGAGCTGGAGCTCAAGGCCATCGAGGATATCACCGAGGCTCCCGAGGCCGGTGTGGTAATCACCAACCCCCCTTACGGCGAGCGCCTGCAGGTGGGCAACATCGAACAGCTCTACAACACCATAGGCGAGAAGCTCAAGAAGGTGTTCCGCGGCTACAACGCGTGGATCATTGGATATGACCGCGCCCACTTCGACGCCATCGGGCTGCGTGCATCGCTGCGCTACGAGCTCTTCAACGGAGCGCTCAACTGCCAGCTGCGCCAGTACGTGATGTTTGACGGCTCGTTCAAGGATATGCGTGGCCGTGGCGAGAGCATCAAGAACGAGGACTTCCGTGCCAGCGAAGACCGCCGCAACCGTCCCCGCCGTGAGTTCCACGAGACATTTGGCGACCGTCCCCGCCGCGACGACCGTGATGGCGAGCGCCGCCCGTTTAACCGTGACGACCGTCCCCGCCGTGACGACCGTGGTGGCGAGCGCCGCCCGTTTAACCGTGGCGACCGTCCCCGCCGTGACGACCGTGATGGCGAGCGCCGCCCGTTTAACCGTGACGACCGTCCCCGCCGCGATGACCGCGGTGGCGAGCGCCGCCCCTACCGCTCGTTCAACCGCGAGCCCCAGCTGGGTGCCGACAAGGAGGTGACCATCGTTCACGGACGCCGCAAGAGCTGGATGCGCCGCGACGTCAACGATGCCGACGCCAGCTATAACAAGGGCGGCGAGGAGAACAAGGACTAAAGGCAGGTTCTATTAATTCTGAAAAAAATGTTCTTTATTTCGGTCGCTTTTGAGTATGTTTTGGTTTCTTTTTGACATTCAGTCGGTCACGAAGCCCGCTTCATGCCCAAAAACCTACTCAAAACATCTCTCAAAATCGACTCGACATAATTAATAGAACCCAACTAAATTAATAACACTAAAATAACCGTAACGCTATGTCAAAGATTAACGTGTTGCTGCTGGGATCGGGCGGCCGTGAGTGTGCTCTCGCTTGGAAGATGAACAAGAGCGAACTGCTCGATAACCTTTATATTGCCCCCGGCAACGCCGGGACTGCGTCGCTGGGCACTAACCTGCCGCAACTGTCACCCATGGACTTTGACGCAGTGGGCAAGACAGCCGTTGAACTGGGCATAGATTTACTGGTGGTGGGCAATGAGGACCCACTGGTGGCCGGCATCACCGACTATTTCAAGGGTAACGACACGCTGAGCCACATCAAGGTCGTGGGCCCGTCACGTGCCGGAGCGGCCCTCGAGGGCAGCAAGGACTTTGCCAAGGAGTTCATGAACCGCCACGACATCCCCACTGCCAAGCACCTGAGCGTCACTGCCGACACCGTTGACGACGGCATCGCGTTCCTCAAGGAGCAGAAGGCACCCTACGTGCCCTAGGCCGACGGCCTGGCAGCCGGCAAGGGCGTGCTCATCATCGACGACCTGGACGAGGCCATCGCCTCGCTGCGCGAGATGCTGGACGGCAAGTTCGGCAAGTCGAGCGCCACAGTGGTCATCGAGCAGTTCCTCAAGGGCATCGAGTGCTCAGTGTTTGTGCTCACCGACGACCGCGGCCACTACGCGTTGCTGCCCGTTGCCAAGGACTACAAGCGCGTGGGCGAGGGTGACACCGGCCCCAACACCGGCGGCATGGGCTCGATATCGCCCGTAAGCTTTGCCGACGAGGCATTCATGGAGAAGGTGCGCCAGCGCATCATCGAGCCCACAATCCAGGGCTTGAAGCAGGACGGCATCTCTTATTGCGGCTTCGTGTTCCTGGGCCTTATCAGCGTTGAGGGCGAGCCTTATGTGATAGAGTATAACGTGCGCATGGGTGACCCCGAGACCCAGAGCGTGATGGCACGCCTCGACGAGGACCTCATCGCCCTGATGCTGCGTGCAACCGGCGACGAGGGATTTGGCAGCAGTTTCAAGGCCAAGGAGGATGCCCGCACGGCAGCCACCGTGATCATGACCTCGGGCGGATACCCCGGCTCCTACGAGAAAGGCAAGGAGATCACCGGTCTCGACAACGTGGAGGGCAGCGTGGTGTTCCATGCCGGCACTCGCCTCGACGAGAACGGCCGTCTGGTGACCAGCGGCGGCCGCGTGCTCGCAGTGACCAGCCTGGCTCCCGACATGGCTCAGGCCCTCGCGGCCAGCTATGCCAGCGTGAAGCGCATCGCCTTTGAGGGCAGTTATTGCCGTGGCGACATCGGTTTTGATTTATAAGATATTATTGAGATAAATGGGCTTTGAAGAGAAGTTAAACGATTTTTTGAACGGCAAGCGCTTCCTGCTGCTGGCGTGGCTCGCGATGTTCATCAGCGCCATCGTCGCAGCTAAGAGCGGCGAGGTGGTCCAGCAGGCCGATGGTAACGGACTGTTCTTTGACATCAGCTCCAGCTATGTGGGCGCTCCCATGCTGTCGATGTTCATCAACGTGGCGCTGGTGACAGCCATCGGCGTGTTGATGCTGATGCTCAACAAGGTGTTCAGTTTCGTGCGTAGCGTCACCGACACGCTCGCGTCGACGTTTTTCTTGCTCACCATGGCCAACCCCCTCACCAACTGTGCCTTCAATGCCGGCACGGCGTTGACCCTGGTGCTCGCGCTGGGAGCCTTCTACGCCTTCTCGTCCTATAACGACAAGCACGCCCAGCACAGCATCTTCCTCACGTTCTTCATCATCACCATGTGCGTGATGTTCCAGTGGGCGTTTGTGGTGCTCATCCCGGCGTTCTTCATCGGATTTTGCTACATGCGCACCATGAACTGGCGCAGCCTGGTGGCCACGCTGCTGGGTATCTTCGTGCCCTTCTGGATAGTGGTGGGCATGGGCATAGCGTCGCCTGCCGACTTCAAGCTGCCGTCGACAACGGCATCGTGGGCACCCCTCGACAAGGGGCAGCTCAACGCCATGATTGTGGCTGTGTGTGTCACCGCGGTGGCAACCCTCACCATCACGACGCTAAACCTGTACACCATTATAAACTACCGCCTGCAGCTGCGTGTCTATAACATGTTCTTCATGGTGGCATCGGTGCTCACCATCGTGGCCATGCTTCTCAACTATCACGAGATACACATCTACATGCCCATCCTCAACCTGTGCCTTGCCGTGCAGCTGGCCCATGCGTTCACCACCAGCAAGTTCACGCAGCGCTATGTCTACATCCTGCTGCTGGCAGTGTGGGCGTTGGTATCGTCGGCAGGCATCCTGTACATGTAAAAAGTCATGAACATCATCGTCGAGGACCACATCCCCTACATCAAGGGTCTGCTCGAGCCGTGGGCTAGGGTAGAGTATCTCCCTGCTGCTGCTATCACAGCCGCCGCCGTGCGCCATGCCCAGGCCGTGGTGGTGCGCACCCGCACAGCGTGTGACAGCGCGTTGCTCGAGGGCAGCGAGGTGGAGATGGTGGCCACGGCAACCATAGGCACCGACCACATCGACCTGGACTATTGCCGCCGCCGAGGCATCGCTGTGAGTAATGCTCCGGGATGCAACGCCCCGGCTGTGGCCCAGTGGGTCCACGCGTCGATAGCCCTGTGGATGCAGCGACACGGCATCACTTCCACCGCCGGCCTCAGGCTGGGAGTCGTGGGCGTGGGCCATGTGGGCAGCATCGTGGCTCGCTGGGGCCGCCAACTTGGTTTCCAGGTGGTGCTCAATGACCCTCCCCTGGGCCTGAACGACAGCATCGGGGACTGTGACATAGTTACTTACCACACACCGCTCACCCGCGACGGGCAATACCCCACGTGGTACCTGCTCGACGAGGCCGCCCTGGCACGAATGAGCCGTTGCCGCCTGGTGCTCAACGCTTCGCGCGGGGCAGTGTGCGACAACAGGGCCCTCGAGGCATGGCACGGCGACGTTGCCATCGACTGCTGGGAGGGCGAGCCTGCCATCAGTCCTTTGCTGCTTGACAAGGCACTCGTTGCAACACCCCACATCGCCGGCTATTCCATCGAGGGCAAGCAGCGTGGCACTGCCATGGCGGTCCAGGCCCTCAACGAGCATTTCGGCATCAATGCCCCGGTCAACATGCCCCAAGCTCCGCTGCTGGGTGCCTCTGCCGTGACCTTCGAGTCTATTCTTGCCAGTTACAATCCCATGGACGACACCCGTCGTTTGCGCCAGGACCCTGCGTCTTTCGAGGCCCAGCGCAATCACTATCCCCTGCGCCACGAGGTGCTCTGACCCGTAACCTCCAGATGTTAAAACAACTAGAATAAGTTTATTTGATAGGTGACTGACACAAATCAAATGAATTTTTTTTAGGGGGGTGTGGGCGTGTCGGCTCTCAACCGTTTATGTATTCTCAATTATTAAAATCGTTCATATATTCTCAATTAAAAAAATCCGTGAGATTTCTGTACCATCTGCTGGATCGGCGTGAAAATGTTTCTGCTGGTTCTGCGCGGAGGTGAGCGCGGTGAGGAGGGGCGGACTAGGGGAGAATGGGGCTTTTGCGTAAAAAAACAGGGGTAAAACCAGCAATTTATGTGATAAAGTGCGTTAAAAACTATTATTTGTCCTCTATGTGTGGTGATATATTAAAAAAAGAACTTAAATTTGCATTATAAATCGAAAGCAAGAAATATGAATCAAACTAGAGGTTGGGTAATGAAAACCCTGTGCGGCATCATGCTGCTGGTGGCAGTAGTGGCCGGCACAGGAAGAGCAAAGGCTGTAGTTGCATGTCCCGACGCGGGCGTGGTGACACAACCTGACGGGTCTAAGTTGACCCTGTTGCTCTATGGCGACGAGTGGTTTAACTACAACACCACGGCCGATGGCTACACTGTGGTCAAGGACTACCGTGACGGTTATTACAAGTATGCCATGCTCGATGGCAACGTGCTGCGTGCCGGCAATGTCGTGGCCCGCGACGAGTCAATGCGCTCACAGGCCGATGTGGCAATGCTTGCCGGCATGGAACGCCACCTCACTCCCCCGCAGCAGGCAATTTCGTCAATGCGCGCTCCTGCCCGCAAACTGCACGGCATGACCGGGCACTATGACTACAAGAACTTCCGCGGACTGGTGATACTGGTGCAGTACGAAGACTGCCCGTTTGTCTATGACGACGCCCACACGCTGTTCAACGACATGATCAACCAGCGTGATTACAAGGGTTTCATGAGCAACGCCATGTTCCCCGAGCTGATTCCTTACACGGGCTCGGTGCGCGACTACTTCCTGGATAGCTCGGCGGGCGAGTTCGACCCTCAGTTTGACGTGGTGGGCCCCGTGACGATCAACTACTCCATGTATGACATGAACAAGACCAGCAATGCCCAGGCGATGGTGACCGCGGCGCTCAAGGCTGCCGACGCTCAGGTCAACTACAAGGACTATGACCGCGACGGCAACGGCACTGTCGACATGGTGTTCTTCCTCTTTGCCGGCCCCGGCAGCAACTTCAGCGGCAACGACCAGCGCCTGCTGTGGCCCCATGCCTCGACCATCACCAGCCTGTATCTTGACGGGGTGTCCTTCGGACGCTATGCCTGCTCCACCGAGCTCTTCGGGCGTCCTGAGAGCAAGGTCATCGACGGCATTGGCACCATTTGCCACGAGTTCAGCCACGTGCTTGGCATTGCCGACCTCTATGACACCGACGGCACCAGCAGCGGTGGCAGCTGCGTCAACCCGGTGAACTGGAGCCTGATGGCCCATGGCAGCTACCTGAACCAGTCGCGCACCCCGTGTGCCTACAGCGTGTATGAGCGCTATGCGGCCGGTTTCATCACTCCCCAGACTATCTCCCGCAAGGGAACATATAACCTGAAGCCCCTTGCCCAGGTCAACAACGGCTACCGCCTCGACACCCCGGTAGAGGGCGAGTACTTCTTGCTCGAAAACCGCACCCGCACCGGCTGGGACGCTTACCTGCCCGGCGAGGGGATGCTCGTGTGGCGCGTTGACTCGACCGATGCCAAGGCGTGGGACGACAACAAGGTGAACTGCAACCCCGCCCATCCGCTCTACGAGCTGATGCGTGCCGGCGGCGGCACCACCGACTCGGGTTCAGACCCCTTCCCCGGAACGGCAGGCATCACGTCGATCAACAACAGCACCACTCCCTCCCTGAGCTCGTGGACCGGCCGCAAGGGCCGCTACGGCCTGGAAAACATAGCCCGCAACAGCAACGGCACGGTATCGTTCCAGCTCACCGTGATGCGCCTCGACAGCTATGTGGAAGACTTCGAGGAGATGGCGCTCACCACCGACGATGCCTCGAACGTGAAAGGCCGCCACATGAAGTGGTCGTTCACCAAGGGGGCACGCGTGGCCGCAGTCACAGCCGCCGGCAATGGCGAGCAGGCGTGCCTGATGATGCGCAGCAGCGAGCTGACCTCGAGCGCGCTGCCATGGGATGCGCAGTCGATGTCCTATGACTTCTACAACCCCACCCCGACCACCGCCGTGGTGCGCACCCAGTACAAGCTGCCATCCTCCACGACGTGGGTAAACATCAAGAACGGCGACGGCATTGAGAACGTCTCGGTATCGGGCGGCTCCACCATGCACTTCGAGACCAACGCCGTGCTGCCCCAGGGCACACAGGTGCGCATCGTGGAATACTCGGGCAGCCGCACCGATGCCTGCTACATCGACGACATCGAGATGGTGGTTGCCGGCGAGGACGACTCGGTGCCCGGCGACGTGAACGGTGACGGCACGGTCGACATCATCGACGTGAACGCCATCATAGGCGTGATGATAGACGGCGCCAGCCTCCCCGGTGCCGATGTTGACGGCAACGGCATTGTCGACGTCATCGACATCAACCAGGTGCTCAACATAATATTGAACTTATAAATTTCTATATTTTACTAATTACTAACCAATTTATTCACAAACAGATGAAAAGACTAAAATCTTTCATGGGACTCGTCGCGGCAATGGCCGTTACAGTCTTCAGCGCTCAGGCGCAAGATGAGGTCTCGCAGGCATGCGCTCCTGTTAACCAGGACGCTCCCGCAGGTGCTGTCGTGAAGCAAGCCGTGACCGGCGAAACTGCCACTGCAATCAGCGAGCAGGAACTCACCGAGCTCAAGGTTACTACCGACTTCAAGGCATCCGAGGTTACTGTCCCCGAGGCTGCATCAAGCAAGAAGAGTGCTAAGAAGGCACCCCGCAAGGTGTCTTCAGTGAATGAGCTCGAAGGCAAGTATGTGCTCACCGGCACATCATTGCTCACCTCGGGCTACAATGGCGTCAGCGTCACCGTCGAGGCTCTCGGCAGCGACTCTGTGGTCATTAACGACTTCTGGTCGGCTGGCTACGGCACCGTGGTCAAGGCCAAGGTCGACGTGGCAACCGGTGCGGTCAGCATCCCCTACCAGGTGATGGGACAGCACGATTCTTATGGCGACATCGTGTTTGCCAAGACCAACCTCTCCGACGGTACACCCGTGAGCGACGGTAATGTCGTGGGTGTTATCCAGAACGACGGAACCATCGCTCTGACCGACGCATGGGGCTCGTATGTAAAGACTACCCCCACAGCAACCCAGTGGAGCATGTTCTCGGTTGTTGCTAACTCTACAATGGAGAAGTGTAACGCTACGTTCACCGGCAAGAAACATGCCGACGGCACTAGCGAGAGCTATGGCGTCGTGGTGAAGCAGAAGGGCGAAAACGTTATCGAGGTGAAGAACCTTGGTAACTATGGCCAGACAGTTGCCGTTGAACTCAACCGCAACAAGACTGCCAACATCCCCTCGTCGCTCATCGCTTACAACGCCACATACGGCGACTTCTACAGCTACAACCTCACTTTCTCTGAGACTGGTAGTGCTTCACTCAGTACCGACGATGCAGTGACTACTCCTGCTACCGACCCCAAGCAGCTCAACTGGACTAACTGGGGCGTTGTTACAGGTAATCTGCAGGGTTCACGCTACCTCGTGTCGGCCTACGACGAGTGTAACATCACTACTGATGCCGACATCGTTTACCCCGAGATCTCAGTTACCGACTGGGAGGGTGAGGGTACCGAGGCATCTCCCTACCTGATCAAGCAGCGCGACGACCTTATCCTGCTTAGCGACAAGGTTGCCGAGATCACTGACTTTGACTGGACCACTCCTCCCCAGACCAGTGCTTACTGCCGTGCCTACATGGGCAAGTACTTCAAGGTGGTTAACGACATCGACATGGGCGGTTACAAGTTCACCCCCATCGCCAACGACTGGCAGCACTCGTTTGCCGGAACGTTTGACGGCGACGGCCACACCATCAGCAACCTCTATGTTGACAAGAAGGCCGCTTACTCTGGTCTGTTCGGCCGCACCGACACCGTTTCTGTCATCAAGAACGTGAAGCTCGATGCTCCCGTTATCAACAGCACCGGCAACTATGCCGCAGCTCTCGTGGGCTGGTCACTGGGTACCATCGACAACGTTGAGGTTACCAACGGTGTTATCGAGATTACCAACTATGGCGTAGGTGCTGTGGCTGGTATCGGTTACGCTGTTAGCAACTGTACCGTTAAGGATACCGAGATTACCGGTTATGGTTACACCGGCGGTGTTGCCGGTGAGGTTCACATGCCTATCACCAACTGTGTTGTTGAGGGCGTGAACATCGTGAGCGCTACTGCAAGCAGCAGTGCTCCCGGTCTCCCCATCGGTGGTGTAGTGGGCAACCTCTACATGACCGAGATGGACAACTGCCACTTTGCAGGTGTCATCAATGGCTATAAGCTCTACTCAGAGTACCAGTCTATCGGCGGTCTCGCTGGTTGGGCATCAGGCGCAAAGGTGAAGAACAGCTTTGCTGCAGGTACTCTCCTTGGTTACAACTCTGGCGCTATCGTGGGCGGTCTGGTAGGCTTCCTGCGTGGTGACATGGAGAACTGCTTCTTCCGCGGCGACATCCAGGCGATGTCGACCCGCTCTTGTGGTGGCGCCGTAGGCCGCATCCAGGCTTACTCTATCGACGGCACCGAGACCTTCGAGTCTTCTATGAAGAACGTATATGCTGCTGCATCTGTAAAGGCTGAGTGCTACCAGTACCAGTCACAGGTTAACAAGCAGAACAACGAGATCGTGGGTACCATCATCGATGGCTCTAACCCCGTCTTCACCAACGTTTACTTCGACAAGCAGGTGGTTAGCCTCACTCAGAGCGAGTTTGGCGTTAACACTGCCGACCTCGTGAGCGCACAGGGTCCTGCTGGCTTCGACGCTAGCGCTTGGTCGTTCACCGCAGGCCAGTATCCCGCCCTCAAGGGTCAGGAGAACACCGAGGCTTCTAAGTTTGCCACCGTTGCTATCGTCCTTCCCCAGGGTGCTACATTCGACAAGTTCACCAAGGATGCTACCATCAACAATGGCGGCACCAGCGTTGTGGGCTTCTACAAGGCTGGCACACTGTCGGCCAATGGTTACTATGCTGCAGTGAGCGGCAACAAGATTGTCCTCAACAGCGAGACCAAGTTTGGCAACGACACCATCATGGTTCTCAATCCTCAGCTGGGCGTTAACTACAGCCACGTTGTTAAGATTGCTCCCATCCCCTTCGAGGGTGCAGGTGTAGAGGACGATCCCTTCCTGCTCAAGACTAAGAGCGACATGATCAAGCTGTCAGAGATGACAACTGTTAACCATCAGCTCTTCCCCGACACTTACTTCAAGATTTGCAACGACATCGACCTCGAGTATGACACCGCATTCCTGGGTATCTGTACCGATGCCGATGACGCTCACAACTACTTCGCCGGTGTGCTCGACGGTGACGGCCACTTCATCCACAAGATGAAGGTTAACAGCATCGTATGGCAGACCGAACCTCAGCCTGGCATTTGGGGCACACTCAATACCTCGGCTTGTAAGTCTTACAAGGGCCTCGTGGGCCGTCTCGACGCAACAGGTGTTGTGAAGAACGTCAACATCGCCGACGACTGCGACCTCTTGTTCTACGGCACTGCTGGTGCTGTGGTAGGTTACAACGGCGGTCTCGTTGAGAACTGCCGCAACTACAGCGACCTCACCGGTATCTCTTGCTGGATTGGTGGTGTTGTAGGCCAGAACCTCAAGGACGGTAAGATGAAGAACTGCTACAACGAGGGTCACGTGACTGGCGGTTATGGCCAGGTAGGTGGTATCGTTGGTAACACTGCAGGTCTCGTTGAAAACTGTATGAACGTTGGTCGCGTTGAGATCCGTCAGCTTGCTACCAACTATGCTAACCAGCTGCAGTCTTGCGGTGGTATCGCTGGTACATCGTCAAGCGGCGGCCACTTCGTTAACTGCGTTAACGCCGGTACCGTTTCGGCTCAGATCAAGCGCGCTGGTGGTATCACCGGTTACTGGAGCCCCGTTTCGGCAACTTCTACCTCTTCTTATTATAAGAACGACATGATCAACTGTATCAACTACGGTACAGTATTCACAGCCGACGCTGCCACAATGGGCGCTATGGCTGGTGGTGAGTCACAGAGTACCTCTGAGGAAATCAGCGGCAACTACTGGGACAAGCAGCTCCTCGACATCGCTGCCGATTGCAACGCTGACCACGCTGGCATGACTGGCGTTGAGACCAGCGTCCTCACTTCGGGCCAGGCTCTCGAGGGCTATGACACCGAGGTATGGAAGTTTGAGGCTGGCAAGTATCCCGTCCTCAAGCAGTATGCCGAGATTCCTATGGTTCAGAAGGCTGCAACCGCTATCGTGGCAATGCCCGCTGGCGTGACAGCTAAGAACCTCACTGCTGATGCAACTGTAACTGGCGCTACTGCTGCTCTGGCTAAGGGTGATGCATTCACTCTCGAGGGCAACGTGGTTAAGGGTCTCCCCGCAACCCAGGTGGTTGTTAACGATACCCTCACTATCACAAGCGACAAGTTCGTGAAGATTATCCCCATCTCGGCTCTTCCCACCAATCCTCTCAAGGGTAGCGGTACTGCCGAGGATCCCTGGCAGCTCACTAATGCTCAGGAGTGGAACGCTCTTGCAGCATTCATGTCTAACACTGCCAACTCACTCGCTGGTGAGTATGTTAAGGTGATGAACAACATCGACTTCACTAACGAGCCCGCAGGCATCACTCCCCTTGGTGCTGATGGCGTGACTCCGTTTGCAGGTAACTTCAACGGTAACAATTGCACCGTTGACGGTTACAACTACGTGACCAAGGTTGCTGGCGAGGGCGGTCTCTTCGGTACAATCGCTGCCGATGCCGAGGTTTATGACCTCACCGCTGCTGGTAACATCGAGGGTGGCCTTGGCGGCGCTAAGGGTACCACTAAGCTCGGTTATGTAGGTGGTGTTGTAGGTAAGCTCTATGGTAAGCTCACCAACGTAAAGAATGCTGGCAAGGTAACAGGTATCGCAACTTATGCTGCCGGTATCGCTGCTTACGCTTACCAGGGTTCTAAGTTTGACGCTTGCGTTAACAACGGCGAGGTTACAAACTCTGCTGCCAACGTTGCTGGTATCGCTGCTTATGTTTACGAGACTGTTGAGTTCAACAACTGTGTGAACAACGGTACTCTCACATCGGCTACCGCTACCGGTTATGTAGCAGGTATCGCTTCTTACGCTCTGCCTTCTACTTACAACAACTGTGTTAACAACGGTGACATCAACGGCGGCACAAGCGCCGGTATCGTTGCTAACGTTGCTGGTAAGGCAGGATTCGGTCCTTATACATTCAACGAGTGTGTTAACAACGGTAACATCACCGGTAACGCTACCCTGGGTGGTATCACAGCTATGCAGGGCGCAACCGCTGGTAACAACGTATGTAACTACACCCTGTGTGCTAACTATGGCGACATCACTTGTAACGCTACTGCAGCTGTAAGCTCAAGCTCTACCGCAGGTATCGCTGCATTCTACAGCGCAGGTTCTACATTTGACGCTTGTGTCAACGAGGGTAACATCACTAACACCAAGAGTGTTTACACCGCTGGCATCACTGGTTACTACAAGGGCACAGCAAGCGCTACTTATCCTGTTGTTGTCAAGAATTGCGTCAACAAGGGTGGTGTGGTTTCACAGGGCCAGCAGATTGCCGGTATCATCGCTTATGTAAGCAACTATGTTAATATCGACAACTGCGTCAACTATGGCGATATCGAGCAGGGCACATGGGGTGCTGCAGGTATCTGCTACACCTTCACCGGTGCTAACAGCTCACTCACTAACTGTATCAACTATGGTGACGTTACCGTAGGCACTTACCTGGCTGGTGGTATCGTTGGTAACAACGCTAACAATGCTTCAGTGCTCAAGGGTTGTATCAACCTGGGTGACATCTCTTCTACCGTTGACGCAAGCGCCACTACCAACAACTATGGCGTTGGTGGTATCGCTGGTCAGGCTTACACTACTGTAACCGACTGCTTCAACGCAGGTGTTATTGTAGGTCAAGTAGGTGTTGGTGGTATCGTGGGTCGTCCCAGCTACTACGCTTCACAGGCACGCACACAACTCGTTAACTGCGTCAACGTAGGTGCAGTTATGGGCAAGGAGGGCTGTGCTGGTGCCCTCATCGGTACTGAGGCCGGCAACGAGGCTAAGTATTGGGGTGACAACAACAGTGTAACTAACAGTTACTACCTCACCGACTTCTCTCACATTCCTGGTGCTGAGGAAGCTGGCATTGGTACTGGCGACTACAACGTCGTGGGTACAGGTCTCTCAGTTGCTGAGATGGCTTCGCTCAACATGAACGCTGGTCAAGGCAATGGCGACGCTAACATGGCTCCCGCTGAGGATGCTTGGTTCAAGGATGACTATTGCTATCCCGTTCCTGCTATCGGTCAAGATAACAGCGTTGTAGAAGCATTCAGCGCTGCTGTTGTTCTTGCCGAGGGCGACACTTACGACAACGTAACAAACTACCAGTTCAACGTAGCTGATGTAAAATGGGAAGTACTTGATACTGACTTAGAGCTCACAACTCTCGTTGAGATCGCCGGAAACGATGCTACTGTTACCGAGGTGTGCGAAAACGTCACAGTTCTCTTTAAGGTAACTGGTGCCGACGCAACCGTCAAGATGGTTAACGTTTGGGCACTCGTCCTCAATGTAACCGACGTTCCCACTGGCATCGACGAGACCACAGTGGGCAAGGTTGTTGCAAGCGAGGCTTACTACACCGTTAACGGTGTTAAGGTAGAGAAGCCCGCCGAGAAGGACGGACAGGTTTACATCGTGGTACGTCAGTTCACCGACGGCACAATGAAGGCCATCAAAGTGCGCAACTAATCATTGCAACTGATATCAGTCAGGCATCACACGGCGCTTGACTGATTGATCCCAATAGAAATGGGCGACCTCACACCGGGGCCGCCCATTTTTCAGGTGTATATGAATTGACTAAAACAAATCGCCGTTCCACATTCGCCTTAGGAAATCGTGGATATAGATTATTTCGATATCGCCGTTGCGACGCGTCAGTTTGTCGCGCGAAACCACAATGCAACGGCTATCGGGGTACTCATCTTTGTAATCTTTGAAGTTTGATAAATGCCTTGGCTGTATTTCTTCAGCCGACTTGATTTCTATACCCCATTCGGCATCACCAATGACAAGATCAATCTCCTTGCCGCTATAAGTCTGCCAGTAGCTCAGGGTCTTGTCACTGTGGGTGTAACTGAGATATGCTTTTATTTCCTGCATAACAAAGTGCTCAAAGGCATGTCCGTATTCGGGGGTGCCTGCCGAAAGGGAAGTGCGTTTCATGAGAAAATTGTATATACCCACGTCAAAGTAATAAAACTTGGGCGACTGTTTGACCCTGCGCTTCATTGTCTTGGTATATGCGGGTATGGTATAACCGATAAGGGTATCTTCAAGTATCGAGAAGTATTCCTTTATAGTTTTTGAACTCACTCCGCAGTCAGTGGCTATATTGCTGTAATTGACAATCTCGCCACTGGTGAGCGCTGCTACAGTGAGAAACCGCTGGAACACGTCGATGTGGCGCGACAGTGCCTCTTCCTTTATCTCCTCGCTGAGGTAGATGTCGATATATCCGGCTAATAAGCGACGCGGATTTTTTGCAAGATAATGAGGTGGCAACATGCCGTAAAGTAATGCTTTGTCCAGATCGAGGTCATCCAGTTCATTGCTTGTGAAGGGGAAGAAGAAACAAGGCACAGCTCTACCGCCAAGTGTATTATATCCTTTGCGTTTTAATTTGCGGGCACTGCTGCCACACAGTACGAATTTGAGTTTTTTCCTCTGTATGAGCCGATGCACCTCGTTAAGGAGCATTGGAGCTTCTTGGATTTCGTCAATGACAACTATCGTTCCAGGAGCCTTGTCCTGCAACATATCATATAGCAGAGAGGGCTGCAATGCAAACCTTTGACGCAATTCGCTATCCAAAAGGTCAAAATATTCGGCATCACCTAATTGTTGCTCAAGGAATGTGCTTTTTCCTGTCTGGCGTGCGCCGAACAAGAAAATACTACCATCAACGAGTTCTTTTTGCAACTGGAATTTTCGAGTTATCATAGTGCTTTATTTTTATAAAATCTGGAGTGCTACTCCAAATATTCCTGTAATATTTGAAGTGCTACTCCAAATATTCCTGAAAAATTTGGAGCAAAGATATAAAAAATAATGATATAATCTATTATAAATCAGAAAATATCTCGATTTTTGCCAATATTTTAGAGAAAATAAGGTTTGAATTTTAAAAAAAGCTTCGCATGTTGATGCGAAGCCTTGATTTTGGATGCTGTCTATCGGGACTACCGAGGCACGGAGTTTCAGGCCTCTCGCAGATTTTACGTCCTCCAGAAATCAAAATAATTATTTTGATTTCTGGAGGTTATACTCTCTGTGCTTCAGTGGGAGTGGGGGCTGCGCGAGGGGAGAGGGGTTAGTTTTCGAGCATGTGGCTGATGATGCAGTTGATGTCGGTGACATCGACGGTGCCGTCGCCGTTGACGTCGAGGTCGCTGTCATAGGCATCCGAAGTCATGATGCGGTCAACGATGATGTTCACGTCAACCACGTCGACCACGCCGTCGCCGTTAACGTCGCCAGGCACGCGGTTGCAGCCGGCATAGGTGCCCAGGGCAGCCACCGCCTTGCGTGCGCGGCCGGTGCTGTTGTCCCACAGGCCTGCGTTGTACCACTGGTCGGTGACGCGCTTGGTGTTCCAGTCCAGACCCTTCTCGTTTGCCTCGGGCCACCACCACACTAGTCCTGTCACCTGCTTGTATTTCTTGAGCGTCTCGATGAGATCCTGGGTGAAAGCAAGCTGTCCGGCGTCGCTGATGGGGTAGGTAGCGCTGTAGTCATAGGTGATATTGGAGGGCTGGTAATTGTGGTAGTAGCCGGTCTCCACAATCATAATTTCTTTGGTGTAGCGTGATACCAGGCGGTTAAGGGCGTTCTCGAGTTGGGGGAGATAGCCGTGGAAATAGGGGTAGTAACTAAGGCCTATCACGTCATAGTCTACACCGCCGTTGTTGATGCGGTTGTAGATGCCCTCGAGTGCGGTGGTGTTGGCCACGCGCTCGGTGTGGATCACGATCTTGGCCTTGGGGCACACCTCGCGGCAGGCTTTGCCGGCGCTCTTGAGCAGTGTGGTGAAGCGGGACCAGTTGGCATCGTTGTTATAGTAGCATTTCTTGAGCGAAGATGTGGAAGCGCTCTGGGCTCCCCACAGCATGCCGTAGGAAATCTCGTTACCGGTCTGGATATAGTCGGGGGTTGCACCGGCGTCGACCATCGCCTGGAGGCAGTCGCGGGTGTAGTTATAGAGCGTGGTGTTGAGCTCGGCGTCGGTCTGTCCCACCCATGCGGCGGGGGTGAACTGCTTCACGGGGTCGGCCCACGAGTCGCTGTAGTGGAAGTCGAGCATGAGT
>JAZQPG010000177.1:0-6816 GCA_045628365.1 Sodaliphilus sp.
TTCGAGGACGAGGCCCTCATCGCCGAGCAAGCAAAGCGCTTTGCCGAGCAGGCCAAGTAACACTCCATCAACCACAACACCACAACACAGCGGGCTTTCCCTTTGGAGAAAGCCCGCTGTGTTGATTTAGCCCCACGCCTTACCCACAAACAATCCCCCAAAAAACCATCAAATTGCCATCAAAGGGACTGTCCCTTTGATGGCAGTTTTAGTGCGTACATACTGTTTTTCAACGGTTTAAAGATTTGGCCATTTTTCTGCTTTTAGGCACAAAAAAAGCACTGCCACCCAGAAGGTGGCAGCACGTTCGTAGTAGTTATGAAAAAGTAATATTTACACTTTATGTCCCATTGAATAAACAGCCTGGAGGTTGAGGTCGGCGTCCATGAGCAGGAAGTCGGCGTCTTTGCCTTTCTCCAGCGTGCCCTTGCGGTCCAGGATGCCCATGATGCGGGCAGGGGTCTCGCTTGCCATGCGCGAGGCATCCTCCAAGGGTATGCCGGCTATCTGCACCATGGTGCGGATGAGGCGGTCCATAGTGGCGACGCTGCCGGCCAGTGCCGAGCGGTCGCTAAGCTTGCACACACCGTCCTCAATGATCACGCGGGGGTCAAACGCCTTGGCGTTCTCGCATGCGGTAACCGCAAGCGCATCGGTGATGAGCGCTGTGCGTTCCACACCCTTGAGGCGGTACACCAGCTGCAGGATGGGTGCAGGCACGTGGATGCCGTCGGCAATGATTTCCACGTCCATGTTCTCCATCAGGTAAACACTCTCCACGGTACCTGCGTGCTTGTACTCACGCACGTTGTGGAAACCTGTCATGGCGTTATAGAAGTGGGTAGCCAGGCTATAGCCGTTCTCATAGGCAGCCTTGACGTGCTCATACTCGGCAGCGGTGTGGCCAATGGCGGCTACGACGCCCTTGTCGGCAAGGTAACGGCCCATCTCCACTGCACCGGGCAGCTCGGGAGCCACGTCCCAGCGGCGCATGCAGTCATAGTCCTCAACAATATGGCGGTATTCCTTCTCGTCGGGATTACGTATGATTTCGGGCATCTGTGCACCCGCTTTCTTCAGGTTGAAGTACGGACCTTCCAGGTGAAGTCCCATGATGGTGGTGTCCTTTTCCTTCATCAGCGCGCTGCAGGTCTCGCATGCAGCCTCGATCATGGGCAGAGTTGACGATGACAAGGTGGGGAAAATGGCTGTCGTGCCATGCTTGAGGTGGGTTTGTGCCGCGTTGACAAACGCTTCACGGGTACCTTCCATGAAGTCGCTGCCGCCACCGCCGTGCACATGCATCTCGATGCCGCCGGGAATCACATGCATCCCCTCAGCATCAACGTGCTCAGCACCGTCAATGAGATTGCTGTCGTTTTTCACCTCGACAATGCGTCCATTATCCACAACTAATGAGCCGCCACTGATCCATCCCTGAGGTGTAAGGATGTGACCGTTAAATATTTGTGTTAACATTATTCGTTTAGAGGTTGAGTATTGTACTATTGTGGTGCAAATATACATTAATTATTTTAAATAGCAACTAATTTATACACATTTTTTGTGTTATTTACATAAATTTAGAATCAAACTCATCTAGGACATCCATACACCAATGGGGTACCAACGGGCAGAATCAAGCTTAAGACTGACTGAAATCAAATTGCCGTAACGGACGTTTGCTTGGTTCAAACTGGAATAATTTATCGCGTCATTATGTTGTCATGTGGCAAATTATTAGTAACTTTGCGTTACTTTAGTATTATCACATCATGAAACAGCTGTTATTTACAATATTACTAGCACTAGCCATGGTGTCATGCACCGGCAAAAGCGACCAAGCGGCAACCAGCGGCAACAACATGATTGCCGAGGCTTCACTGCTCTCGATGGAACAGCATGATGGTTACACCGTGGCCACCATCTCCAACCCCTGGCGCAAGGGCTCGACACTGAAGCGCTATGTGCTTGTACCGGCCGATGCCGACATGCCCGAATCCCTGCCCGAGGGCACCGTGGTGCGCACCCCGCTTAGCAATGCGCTCGTCTACTCGGCAGTACACACCGGGTTATTCACCGAACTAGGTAGTTCAGAAGCCGTTAAAGGCATTGTTGATGCACAGTATTTTACCGACAGCCTAGTGCTTAAGGGCGTTAAAGACGGCAAGATTGCCGACTGCGGTTCGAGCATGGCACCCACCATAGAGAAAGTCATCGAGATGAAACCCGACGGCATACTCCTCTCGCCCTATCAGGACAGCAACTTCGACCAGCTGGACAAACTGCACATACCCCTCATCATGTGTGCCGACTACATGGAGGCGACGCCACTGGGACGCGCCGAGTGGATCAAGTTCTACGGTGCACTGCTGGGCAAGGACGAGGAAGCCAAAGCGATTTACGACAAAGTCGTTGAACAATACAATAAGGCCAAAGCAGCGCGCAAGGCGGCTAGCAGACATCCCAAGGTGCTCACCGAGACCGTAGTGAGCGGAGTGTGGAACGTACCCGGCGGCAAGAGCTACATGGCACAGATCATCAAGGACGCGGGGGCAAACTACCCCTGGGCCGACGACGACCACAGCGGGTCGCTCTCGCTCGACTTCAACCAGGTGCTGGCTCAGGCCAAGGATGCCGACGTGTGGCTGATCAAGGCATTCGGTGTGAGCAGTTATGCCGACGTCAAGGGGCAGTATGAGCTCAACGACAAGTTTGACGCTTTCACTAAGCGCAAGATATATGTGTGTGACACCAACGCCACGCGCCTTTTTGAGCGCTTCCCGTTCCACCCCGACCTGCTGCTCCAGGACTTCTGCAACATCCTGGACGGCAATAACGGCGCGCTAATATTCTATACCCCATGCAAGTGAACGAATCACATAGCTCAACACGCACCATCATGGTGATGGCGTCGCTACTGGCGGCAATGGTTGCCCTGGCCGTGGCTTGCGTGCTCGTGGGCTCGGTCGACATCCCGGCCTCCCAGGTATGGAGCATCGTCACCGGCCACGGCAGCAGCAACGAGGCGTGGGATATCATCGTGCTCGACACGCGCCTTCCCATGGTCATCACAGCATTGCTGGCAGGTGCCGCCCTGGCGATATCAGGCCTGCTGCTGCAAACCACCTTTAACAACCCGCTTGCCGGTCCGTCGATACTGGGCGTTTCCACCGGGGCCGGACTGGGAGTAGCCATCGTGATGCTCGCCATGGGCGGCACCGTGGGCAGTATTTTCGGGCAGACGACTGGAAGCTATGTAGCCATTCTCACGGGGGCGATGCTAGGTGCCGGAGCGGTGCTCCTGGTGCTCATCGTCTTCTCCTCGATAGTCAAGAACAGCACCGTGCTGCTCATCATAGGAATCCTGGTCAGTTACCTGGCCTCGAGCATCATATCACTGCTCAACAGCATAGCCACAGAGGAAGGCATCGCCAACTATGTAGCATGGGGATTCGGCACATTCTCCACCGTGACGCGGTCGCAGATGCCGGTGTTTGCCTCACTCATCGTCGTGTCGCTGGCAGCCTCAGCGCTGATGGTAAAGCCGCTCAACGCCATGCTCATGGGCACCCGATATGCCACCAACATGGGCGTGAACGTGCAGCGCTCGCGCGGCATGCTGCTGCTGGTCACCGGAGTGCTCACGGCAGTGGTTACCGCCTTTTGCGGTCCCATCGGGTTCCTCGGTCTCGTGGTGCCTCACGTGGCACGCCTGATGCTGGGAACCAGCAACCACGCCCGGCTCATCCCTGCAACCATGCTGGCAGGTGCCGCAACAGCCTTGCTGTGCACGCTGCTCAGCGTCATGGGCAAGCACGTGATTCCCATCAATGCCATCACGCCGGTGATAGGCGTCCCCATCATCATCTATCTCATTGTTAACCGTCGCAAGATACAATACTTCAACTAAACATGGCACAGTCTCTCATTTCAACCCGTGACCTCGCAGTGGGGTTTAAGCGCGATGGCAAGGAAGTGGCGCTCCTCAGCGGACTCAACCTTGACCTCAAGGCAGGCACCCTCGTGGCCCTGCTGGGCATGAACGGGGCAGGCAAGTCAACATTGCTGCGTGCCATCACCGGCGACACCCTTCCGCTAGCCGGAACACTGTGCTACGACGGCCGTGACGTCACCACGATGTCAATCCTGGAGCGGGCACGGTTCATGGGACTGGTGTCGACCGAGCGCATAGCCGCCGGAGGGCTCACCGTGACCGAACTGGTGGAGATGGGCCGGCAGCCCCACACCGGCTTCCTGGGCAGGCTGGGCAAGCATGACCACGAGGTGGTGGCCAGGGCACTGGAAAGCGTCGGGATGACCCACAAGGCGACAAGCTACACGGCATCACTGAGCGACGGCGAGAGGCAGAAGTGCATGATTGCACGCGCTCTGGCACAAGAGACTCCAGTCATCGTGCTCGACGAGCCCACGGCATTCCTCGACGTGGCAAGCCGCATCGAGACCATGCAGCTGCTCCGTGACCTGGCCCAGGACCATGGCAAGGCGGTGTTGCTGAGCAGCCACGACATGTCACAGTCGCTCTTGCAAGCCCACGAGCTGTGGCTCATCACCCATGACCGGCAGGTGCTCACCGGCACTCCCAAGGAACTCATGGACCAAGGTGCCATGGACCGCCTGTTCCCGTCGCTACGCATACGTTTCAACGACACGCTGCTCGACTACCAGCTCAGCAAGTAACATCATGCCGCGGCATGTGGCGCAGTATTTTTCTGGATATTGCCGTGTTTTATTAAAAATTCATTATCTTTGCATCCAAATAATACTAATTCATACAAGACTATGACAAAAATCAAATCAATCATCATCGCGATGCTGCTCATTCTCGTTGCAGCACCCTCCTACGGCGCACCCAAGACCAAAGCCAGAAAGTCCACTAAGAAAGTAACAAACACAATGGGCCGCTATGCTTCGACCGAAGGAATGGCAACAACCAATGCCAAGGTTGTTAACCTGGGCCTTCCCAGCGGAACCCTGTGGGCCGACCGCAACGTGGGCGCCGAATCACCCGAGGCCTACGGCGGCCTCTACCGCTATGGCAACAAAGGCAAAAGCACCGGCGAGGGCTGCCCGCAGGAAAACATAGGAGGCACTAAGCTCGACGTCGCTACCCAGAAGATGGGTAAGAACTGGCGCATGCCCACCCGCGAGGAGCTGTGCGAGCTCTTTGTTGAGTGCACCTATACCCACGAGACCATCAACGGGCAGAAGGGCTTCCTGTTCAAGGGTCCCAACGGCAACACCTTGTTCATGCCCCTCACCGGCATGATGTACAGCTACGGACGCAGCCAGGCTGGCGAGTTTGCAATGTACCAGTCGGGCGAGATATGTGGCAGCGACATGTACCAGGTAGGTTTTGAAGTAGTTAACCTCACCCTGTGGGAAAAGGACGACGACACCTTCAAGCCCGGCATGAGCAGTGAATCTCCCGGCGCCGGCAACCCCATCCGTGCCGTCTACGTAGGAAAATAACATCAATTTCAACCGCTTAGTGCCGGAGGTCTCGCTACCCGAGACTTCCGGCATTTTTGTTGTGTACGACCTACATAACACCACTATTTTAGGGGTGACATTTTTGAATTATTTTAATTTTTGCCAATAAAACGTCATTTGTATCGTTTTTTTTTGTATATTTGTGACTTGATAGCGCACGCGTGCGCGAACATTAACTTAGACCAAAGATTATCAACTCTAATTATTAACTATAAAATTAAAACTATGAACATGAAGATTACTAAATCAGCATGGCTTCGCAACATCGCACTGGGTGCGCTGTGTCTCATGGTTGCTCCTCTCGCTAGTGCAGCAAGCATTACCGTGGACGGCATCAACTACACCACCAGCAAGCTCAACGCTACCGTTGCCAAGTACACCATTAAGAAGGCTACGGCAACTACTCCTGCCGACACTGCTTTCTACACCGGTGACATTGTGATTCCCGAGACATTTGAGTACGGCGGCGAGACCTACACCGTTGTCGCTACCGCGGCCAATGCGTTCCTGGATTGCAAGGACATGACATCACTGTCTCTGCCTGCAACCTGCGTTACCATCGCCCGCAACTCATTCAAGGGTTGTTCAAGCCTCAAGGTAAGCCCTATCCCCGTGACTGCAACTTCAATCGGTACTGGCGCCCTCAACGGCTGCTCTGGCCTCGAGGAGCTCACTATCCCCGTGGGTTGGGCTGGTCCCATGATCAGTGAAGACCTTGCTGGCTGCTCAAGCCTCAAGAAACTCATCTTTGCTGACAGTGCTACTCCCTTCAAGATGAACTTTGAAGCCTTCGGTAAGAGCGACGAGACCCGCGTGGCTAACAAGTCGATTGAGGAAATCTACTTCGGACGCGACATCGACGCATCACTCTACGTGAGCAACCTGCAGCCTTTCCACAACATGCCCGCATTGAAGAAGATCACCTTCGCTGGCGAGGCTACTACTATCGCTAGCACAATGTTCCAGGGCTGTACTGCTCTCCAGGAGGTTGTATTCCTCGAGGGTAACAAGGTTGCTTCAATAGGTGCTGCTGCATTCCAGAGCTGTGCTTCTCTTAAGGAATTTGAGGTTCCCGCTGCAGTGACAACTATTGCCGACAACACTTTCAACGGTTGTAAGGCTCTTGCATTCATCAACCTGGGTAACATCACTTCTATCCAGAACAATGCATTCTACAACACTGGCCTCACCACAGTTGAACTGCCCCCCACACTCCACTCTATCGCCAGCCAGGCATTCATGAAGAGCAAGGTTGATGGCCACATGATATTCCCCGATGGTCTCACCACCATCGGCGAGCAG
>JAZQPG010000178.1:0-25628 GCA_045628365.1 Sodaliphilus sp.
TGGTTGTGAGCTAGTTGTTTTCACCACGGTGAACCCGCTGCAGCCTTCGAACGCCCTATCACCGATAGAAGTGACGGAGCTGGGGATGTTGAGCGAGCCTGTGAATCCGCTGCAGCCATAGAACGCCGAGAATCCGATAGAAGTGACGGAGTAATTTTTGCCACTATAGGTTACTTTCTCGGGGATTACAAGACTGCCGCTACAGCCATTGTAGTTATTAAAATAGTAATTGTCATTTGTGTAGGTGACGGTGACGGAGTTGCCGTCGCTGTTCTTGTTGTAGGCGATGCCGTCGACCATGAAGTCGTATGCGCTGGATGACAACCACGTTGCCATGACCAAAATAATTAATGCAAGTTTCCGTGTCATAAATATTGTTGTTTAAATTTTGTCTATTTTATGTTGTTTCCTTTGAATTTTGGGGAGGATAATACCTAATGTTGTGAGATGCCGTTGCACATTTATAATGTGATTAACATATCCGTAGTTGCTTGAATCGATGATTCGAAATTCCTCTATTCAACAAGATGAAACATTGCAAATTTAATAAAAAATAATCATATTATACAAATAATCAGGTTTATAATACATTGTATAACAGTCATTTTGGTGCATATTGGTGCATAGTGGGCATTTTGGGGGCGTTATGCACTAGGTGCCGATTTGCGTCGTGGTGATTGTTGTCGCGCTGATTTGGCTGATTTGGAGATTTGTTACTGGTAGGGTGGTTAGATGGTGGGGGAGTGAAAAAGAATAATGAGATTTTTTTCTGGGTTTTGAGTGGACTGGGAGGAATTTTTAATAATATTGGGGGGTGGAATGCTTGTGTTTAAGGGAAAATGTGTAATTTTGTGGTTGCGAATTTATTTTGATAATAATATAAACTACTTTATTGATATGGTAATTCAACGTATTCAAACACTTTATCTGCTCATTGCCACCATCTTGATGGCTGTGTTTACTTTCATGCCTGTAGTTGGCCTTGTTAATGACGGGAGTAATTTCCTTGTGGGTGCTTTGCCCACTAATGGCGTGAACGAGACTTCTTATCTCTTGCTGGTTCTTGATGTGCTCATCATGGCGCTGTCGGTTGTGACAATATTCAAGTATAAGAATCTCAAGAAGCAAATCACGTTTTGCTCGGCGTTGCTGCTGCTTGTGATCACTCTGCTGGTGTGCATAGGCGTGATGATGGTGATGCAAAAGGGTGTTTCGATTGCTGTTGTGCAGTGGCCCATTGCATTCCCGTTCCTTACCATGGTGCTGGTGATGCTTGCCCGCGGAGGCATGAAGCATGACAAGAAACTGCTTAGCGACAGTGAGCGCATCCGCTAATCGATACTTAGAGATGCTGTTTATTATTAATACTAGACAACTATGATAGGAGCAATGATTGCGGTGTTCGTGATGGGATACATTCTCATCGCGATGGAACAGCCGTTGCAAATCAATAAGGCCACGTTCACGCTGGTGATGTGTGGCGTGCTGTGGACCATCTACACGCTGGGCTCGGGCGACCCCGAGGTGCATGAGCACTTGCTGTATTACCTGGGCGACACGTGTGAGATCGTGGTGTTCCTCATCTGCGCGATGACCATCGTGGAGATTATCGACCGCTACGGAGGGTTTGACATCATCACTCAGAACCTCAACGTCAAGAATAAGAAGAAACTGCTGTGGACGCTGGTGGTTGTGACATTCTTCATGTCGGCAGTGCTCGACAACATGACCACCTCTATTATTATAGTGATGATGCTGCGCCGTTTGCTCAGCGAGCAGAAGGAGCGTTGGCTCTTTGCGGGTGTTATCGTGCTGGCTGCCAATAGCGGCGGTGCGTGGTCGCCCATCGGTGACATCACCACCATCATGCTGTGGATGGCCGACAAGGTCACCACAGGCCACTTGATTGCCAAGCTGATGCTGCCCAGCATCGTGTCGGTTGTTGTGCCCACACTCATTGCCACCCGATATATCAAGGAGGGTACAGTGATGACTCCGCGCACTAGCGACCGCGTGAACCAGCTTGCCAAGGAGCATCCCCACCTGAGCCGTTGCATCATGGCTCTGGGCGTGGGCTGTCTGCTGTTTGTGCCCGCGTTCAAGGCGCTGACCGGTCTGCCCCCGTTCATGGGTATGATTATTTCGCTGGGCGTGATGTGGCTCATCACTGAGATATGCATTCGTCGCCTGCGCATCGACAAGATACTGGGCGGACGTGTGTCGCAGGCAGTGCGCAACATTGACATGCCCACCATCATCTTTTTCCTGGGTATCCTCATGTCGGTATCGGCACTGCAGCAGGCGGGTATACTCACTGACCTGGCTGGCGTGATGAACTCTAAGTTCCACGAGCCCTACCTTATCACTTCGCTCATAGGCGTGCTGTCGTCGGTAGTGGACAATGTGCCCCTGGTGTCGGCTTGCATCAAGATGTTTAGCGACTCGGCTGCGCTCTCGGGTCTGGATGCTACCTATGTGGCAAGTTTTGCCCAGGACGGTCTGTTCTGGCACTTGCTCACGTACACATCGGGCGTTGGCGGCAGCCTGCTCATCATCGGCTCGGCTGCGGGTGTTGTGGCAATGGGTATCGAGAAAATCTCGTTCTTCTGGTATCTCAAGCGCATCACGCTGCTGGCTCTGCTGGGCTATATCGCCGGCATAGGCGTGATTGCCCTGGAGCATTACCTGTTCATGATGTAACCGCGACGTGCGGTAGTCACATAAGTTAAACCCAGAAAGTTCATTAGGAGCAAATGGCAATATTTTCTTCTCATAGGCATGATTAGCACTATCTTTCGCTCACATAGGAACCCCTATGTTCGTTCAATATAGCGCAAATCCTGACACAGTGATAATCTAAAATCTTATCCATGCCCTAATGCACTTTCTGGGTTAAAGGGACCTGTACACTTTTGCTTTGTACAGGTCCTTTGTTCTTATTGTGAATTATTATTGTCCGGTAAAAGAAAATTTTTGGTCTTTAGTTTTTAGCAGACAGCAATAATTGTGAATAGATGTCAGCGCGCGGGCGGTCAGAGTTTCTCCTTGAGGTGATGGCCGGTGTAGCTGGTGGGGTGGGCGGCTACCTGCTCGGGGGTGCCGCACACTACTAGCTGACCGCCATCCTTGCCGCCCTCGGGGCCAAGGTCGATGATGTGGTCGGCACACTTGATGACGTCCATGTTGTGCTCGATGATCACGACGGTGTGGCCCTTGTCGATGAGCTGGTTGAACGACTTCATCAACGTGTTGATGTCGTGGAAGTGCAGGCCGGTAGTGGGCTCGTCAAAGATGAACATCTTGTTGTTGCGGTGCTCTCCGCTCAGGTAGTAAGCGAGCTTGACGCGCTGGTTCTCTCCGCCCGATAGGGTAGAGGATGACTGGCCCAACTTGATGTAGCCTAGTCCCACGTCCTGCAACGGCTTAAGGCGTTTTACGATCTTTGCTTCGTTGTGTGTCTTGTACTGTGAGAAAAAGTCGATGGCCTGGTTGATGGTCATGTTGAGGATGTCATAGACGGTCCTGCCCTGGTACATGACGTCGAGAGCCTCGTGGCTGAACCGCTTGCCCTGGCATGCCTCGCACTTGAGGGTGATGTCGGCCATGAACTGCATCTCGATGGTGATGCGTCCCTCGCCCTTGCATTCCTCGCATCGTCCGCCCTGGGAGTTGAACGAGAAATAGCCTGGTCCATATCCCATCTGCTTGGACAGTTGCTGAGAACTGAACAATTGCCTAATCTCGTCGAATGCCTTGAGATAGGTGGCGGGGTTGCTGCGCGATGACTTTCCGATGGGGGACTGGTCCACTAGCTCCACTCCTGCCAAGCGGTCGAGGTCGCCGCCTATCGATGAATGTGTGCCCGGAGCATCGGCACTCTCGCCGTAGTGGCGGTTGAGAGCGCGGTACAGGATGTCGTTGACAAGCGTTGACTTGCCCGAACCGCTCACGCCGGTCACTACCGTCATCACTCCCAGCGGGAACTTGACGTCGATGCCCTTGAGGTTGTTCTCGGCAGCGCCTTTGATTTCGATATAGTTGCGCCACTTGCGCCGCATGGCGGGCAATGGAATCTCGAGTCGATGGGTGAGGTAGCGGGCCGTATAGCTCTCCTGGGATTGCTCCAACTGGTCAAGTGTGCCCTGGAAGATGATTTCGCCGCCATGACGTCCAGCTTCGGGACCCACGTCGATGAGGTAGTCGGCTGCTCGCATGATGTCCTCGTCGTGTTCCACCACCACAACGGTGTTACCCAGTTGCTTGAGGCTCTTGAGTACCTTGATGAGGCGGTGTGTGTCGCGCGAGTGCAGTCCGATGCTAGGCTCGTCAAGTATATAGAGCGAACCCACCAACGAACTGCCCAGCGAAGTGGCCAGGTTGATGCGCTGGCTCTCGCCGCCCGAGAGCGATCCCGAGATGCGGTCAAGGGTGAGGTAACCCAGGCCCACGTCGTTGAGGAACGACAGGCGGGAGTTGATCTCAGCCAGCAAACGCTTGGCGATGGTTTGCTCGTGGGTGTCGAGCTGGAGGTCGGCAAACCACTGTGTCAACTCGTCCACTGGATATTTGACCAAGTCGCATATCGACTTGCCTGCTATCTTGACATAAGACGCCGTGGGCTTGAGACGTGAACCGTGACAGGTAGGACAAACTGTCTTGCCACGGTAACGTGACAAGATGACACGATACTGAATAGCATAGGATTTACTCTGGATAAAGTCAAAGAAACCGTCAATGCCGGGGAACGAGCCGTCGCCGTGCCACAGGAGGTCTTTCTCTTCGTCGGTAAGCTCGTAGTAGGGGCGGTGTATGGGGAAATCGTGGCGGGATGCGCAGTGTATGAAGTGCTGTTTCCACTCGCCCATCACCTGGCCGCGCCAACACACCACGGCATCGTCATAGACCGATAGGGTTTTGTTAGGGATAACGAGGTTCTCATCAACACCTGTCACCTTGCCAAATCCCTCGCACGTGGGGCATGCTCCTATGGGGTTGTTGAAGTTGAACATGAGGTCGCTGGGCTCCTCAAACTTGATGCCGTCGGCTTCAAATCGCTTAGAGAACTCATGCCGCTCTATTCCTTCGCCTGCCCACACCATCAGTATACAAGAGCCGTCGCCCTCGTAGAAAGCGGTCTCGAGCGAGTCGAGCAGCCTCATCTCGTCCTCCTTGAGGTGGGTGACGCTCATGCGGTCAATGAGCAGGTTGCACCCGTCGGGGTGGGGGATGTCCCCTCCTTGCAGCAGGTCGTTGATGTTAAGGAACCGGCCATCATGCTCCAGTCGAGAATATCCGCCCTTAGAGTAGATGTCGAGCTGGGTTTTGAAATCACGGTCGGCAGGCATGACGATTGGCGACACGATTGCAAAGCGCGTGCCGTCGGGGTACTCGTTGATGCAGTTTATGACATCGTTTGATGTGTGCTTCTTCACCAGTTCGCCTGTCACCGGGGAATAGGTCTTGCCGATGCGGGCAAAAAGCAGGCGCAGGTAGTCATAGATCTCGGTCGACGTTCCCACAGTGCTTCGCGAGTTGCGGTTGTTCACCTTCTGCTCGATGGCAATGGCCGGCGGCAGACCCATGATGAAGTCACACTCAGGCTTGCTCATCCTGCCCAGGAACTGGCGGGCATAGGACGACAGGCTCTCGACATATCGGCGCTGCCCCTCGGCATACAGTGTGTCAAATGCCAGCGATGACTTGCCCGATCCTGACAGACCGGTGACGACAACCAGTTTGCCCCTGGGAATGGTTACATCAATATTTTTGAGATTGTTGACGCGTGCGCCCTTGATGATTATGTCGTTTGATTTCATTGATGTCTAAATTAATTGTGCAAATTTACCAATAATTCAGCAATATGAGAAACAAAGAAAGGTTAAACGGCATTTATTTTTCAAAAAAAAGCATTCAAGATTTGTTTTTTTGTTCAAAAAAGAATAACTTAGCGCATTGAAATCATGCTGGTGGCACGGTTGTTGCTACGTTATCAATGAAAAAAGAACATATTTTATCAACATAATAATTTTAAAGTTATGAAACCATTAAACATTGTATTGGCAGTTTTGGGCGGCGCTGTTGCAGGTGCTGCTGTTGGTTTGTTGTTCGCTCCCGAGAAAGGTAAGGACACGAGAGACCGCATCGCTGAGTTGCTGCGCGAGAAGGGCGTTCAGCTCAGAGGTAAGAAAATGGACGAGCTCATCGACCAAATTTCAGAAGAACTTGAAGATTAATAATTTTATTAGGTATGGACAACATGAATAAATCGTTAAGCATTTTATATGCTTTCCTCGGTGGCGCTATCGTGGGCGGTGCAATCGCCGTTCTGTTTGCTCCCGAGAAAGGTTCTGACCTGAGAAAGCGCATCAAGGACATGCTCAAGAAGAAGGGCATTGACTTCAGCGACGACGAGGTGGAGCAGCTGGTTAAACAGATCAGTGCTCAGATCGAGGAGAAGTAATCTCTAAGGTATATACCGAAAACTAATAAAAGGTGCGCTTCGCCTTCATGCTTAAGCGGAGCGCACTTTAAAAACCACAAGATACGATGAACGAGGACTACGACTTGAAACAAATGTTTGTCGACATCAAGAACCACATAGGGCTTGAGGTTGACTATGGAAAGCTCACTATGGTGGAGAAGGTCTCCATATTATTGTCGCGCATTGCCCTGGTGTGTGTGTTGACGATAATATGCAGCATGGCATTCTTCTACATTTCTTCAATACTGGTCTCGGTCATCGTTCAGGCCACTGGAATCGAGTGGCTAGGCTACTTGTCTATGTTCCTGCTGCTTGCACTCTTTGGGGTGCTGGTATATGCTTTCAGGAATCCATGGATCATTGACCCCATATCACGCTTTGTGAGCAAACTGTTTTTAAATCCCGGTGACGATGAACGAAAATAACTTGAACAATGCACAGGTTGCCCAGGCCACACCTGCAGGCGACCGTGAGTGGAAAGGGCTCACACTGGACGAGATAAGGATGAAACGCGCCGTTGCCCTCGTGAAACGCGAGGTGGGACGTGCCCAGCTTGCAGCCAAGACCGACAGGTTGAAGACCAATGTCAGTGATAATGGACTGCGTGGGTTGCTCTTCAGCAAGGACACTGTTGTCAAACTCAAGACGGCCGACTATGTGCTGCTGGGTTGGCGCCTTGTGAGCGCTCTGATGAAGATGCGCAAGAAACGTAAGTAACGTCGTTGATCAAAAAATATTATGTAAAGATAAACTTTTTTGCATATTTTTTTGCAGAAAAGTAAATTTTGATTAAATTTGCAGTCTCAACACGAAGTTGAGATATAATTTTATTCACTAAAATCATTTGCCTATAGACGAAAACTTTACTTAGTAAAACATTAAAAGTAAGGTATATGGATAGTTTTAATGACAAGAGCGACGAGAGGTTGATCTCGTTGTATGTCAGCGGATGTAATGAAGCCTTTGACGCGTTGTTGAACCGTTACAAGGATTCAGTATATGGTTATATCTTCCGCAATGTAAAAAACGCCGACGTAGCAGATGATATCTTCCAAGAGACATTTGTTAAGGTAATCACTACACTCAATACCGGACGTTACACTGAGAACGGCCGCTTTGCAGCGTGGATTAACCGCATTGCCCATAACCGCATCATTGATTACTACCGCCAGCTGAAGAACGAAGGCTTGCAGTCGACCGACGCCTCGGAGGTTAATATCCTTAATCGCAAGGAATATAGCGACTCGACAGTAGAAGACAACCTTGTCGTGTCTCAAATCCATAAGGACGTTCGCCGCCTCATTTGCGAGCTGCCCAAGAGCCAGCGCGACGTGGTTGTGATGCGTTACTACAAGGACATGAGTTACAAGGAGATCAGTGCCCAAACCGGCGTTAGCATCAACACCGCGCTGGGACGCATGCGCTATGCGCTCATTAACCTGCGTCGCCTTGCTACTGACCATAACATAGCATTGACAATGTAATCTGGATCACTATAAAGAAGTGTGTGTTGACGAGCGGTCGCAGAGTGTGCGGCTGCTCGTTTTGGTTGTGAGGGTGCGTTGTTTGTCATGTTATAAGGCAACTTGTCACTGACATATTGGCAAAACGTAAATTATATTAAAAAATGGCATATTATTTGCTTGATGTTTATATATAATGTAACTTTGCATTTGGTTTGAAAAAATATATAAATAAAATATAAACTGATTTACATTAAAAGATGAACGTAAATTTTGAAAAGATTGGCAATGTGAACGCAAAGCTCACAGTGTCTATCGTTGAAGAAGATTACAAGAGTGAAGTTAAGAAAGGTCTTGCCGAGGTAGGCATGAAACGTCCCATCAAGGGTTTCCGCCCCGGTCATGTACCCGCAGGATTGCTGCAAAAGTTTTATGGTGAGCAGGTATTGAGCGAGGTTCTGGACCGCAAGGTTGGCCGCGCTTTCACACAATATATCGTTGACAACAAGATCGACCTCCTGGGCGAGCCCCTGCCCTGCAACGAGGAGCCCGTTGACCTCAAGACCCAGAAGGAATTTGAGTTCAGTTTTGAGCTCGGTCTCGCTCCCCAGTTCGAGGTTAAGCTTGACAAGGACGTGAAGATTCCTTACTACAACATCGAAGTTTCTCAGGAAATGGTTGACAAGCAGGACAAGAACCTGCGCATGCGCTTTGGCAAGCAGGTTCCCGGTGAGGTAGCCGATGCCGATTCGATGCTTCGTGGTAATCTCGTTGAGCTCAACGAGGCTGGCGAGGAGAAGGAAGACGGTATCAAGGTTGAAAAGACCCTCATCGCTCCCCGCTATCTCAAGAACGAGGAAGAGTCAAATAAGTTTGTCGGTGCTAAGGTTGGTGACGCTGTTGTCTACAACCCCAACAAGTCTGTTGACGGCAATGTGACAGAGCTTTCGGCTCTCCTTAATGTTGACAAGGAAGTTGCCGACGTGAAGAGCGACTTCAAGTTTGTTGTTGAGGAAATCATGGTTAACCAGGAGGCTGAACTGGGCCAGGAGCTCTATGACAGCGTTCTGGGTAAGGACGAGGCCAAGACTGAGGAAGAATACTTCGCTAAGCTGAAGGAGATGCTTGCTGCTCAGCTCAAGAACGATAGCAACTACCGTTTCACTATTGACGCTGAGAAGGTGCTCAAGGAGACTGTTGGCGAGCTCGAGCTCCCCGAGGAGTTCCTCAAGAAGTTCCTCGTTGCCCGTGACGAGAACCACGACGCCGAGAAGGTTGAGAAGGAGTTCCCCGCAACTAAGTCTCAGCTCCAGTGGCAGCTCATCAAGGAGAAGGTTGCTAAGCAGTTCGCTCTCAAGGTTGAGGCAGAGGATAAGATGCGCCTGGCTCGCTACTTCGCTGCTCAGCAGTTTGCTCAGTACGGAATGGGTAACATGCCCGATGACGTTCTTGACAACTATGCTCACAAGCTCCTCGAGGACGAGCGTTACAACAACGAGATCAGCAACCGCGCTATGGAGGACAAGGTGTTCGCTCAGATCCGGAATGCAGTGAGCCTCGATACCAAGGAAGTATCTGTTGAGGAGTTCAACAAGCTGTTCGAGACCAAATAATATATAAATATATATATGGTGAAAGGGGCGATAATTAAGTTTATCGCCCCTTTTTTTTGAAAAAACACACAAATTATTTAGAAATATCAAAAAAAAGTAGTAACTTTGAAAAACATAATTAAACACATTGACAATATGAATAACGATTTTCGCAAATATGCCGTGAATCACTTAGGCATGAACGGACTTGCACTTGACCAGTACACATCACAGGTGGCGGACAATTATATTTCTCCCACAATCATGGAAGAGCGTAAGCTCAACGTGACCCAGCTAGACGTGTTCTCTCGCCTCATGATGGATCGTATCATCTTCCTTGGTACCCAAGTTGATGACTATACCGCCAACGTGATCCAGGCCCAGCTGCTCTATCTTGACTCGGCTGATCCTGGCAAGGATATTTCATTATATATTAACTCGCCCGGTGGCTCGGTTTATGCCGGACTTGGTATCTATGACACGATGCAGTATATCCAGAGCGATGTGTCAACCATTTGCACCGGCATGGCTGCGTCGATGGCGGCAGTTCTGCTCGTTGCCGGAGAAAAGGGCAAGCGCCATGCGTTGAAACACTCCCGGGTGATGATTCACCAGCCCATGGGCGGTATACAAGGGCAGGCGTCGGACATCGAGATCACTTCCCGCGAGATCCTTAAGCTCAAGAAAGAACTCTACACTATCATCAGCGACCATAGCGGTCAGCCCTATGACAAGGTTTATGCCGACAGTGACCGTGACTACTGGATGACCAGTGACGAGGCTCTGGAGTATGGCATGATTGATAATGTTCTCGTCCGCGCTAAAAAGTGATAGCTGATGGCTAAGAAGAAACAACATAGTGAACTGACTTGCAGTTTTTGCGGGCGCTCGGGAGACGAGGTGGGACTCTTGCTCCCTGGCATGAACGGCTGCATATGTGACGAGTGTGCTGAACGTGCCAATGAAATTATTGCCGAATACCTCAAGAAGGAAAAAGCTAGCGGTAGCGCTCTGCAACTCGATAAGTTGCCTACGCCCGAGGAGATTAAACAGCACCTGGATGAGTATGTCATTGGCCAGGACAATGCCAAGAAGTATCTCTCGGTCGCTGTTTATAACCACTACAAGCGTCTCAAGCAGGATCAGGACGATATCGATATCGAGAAGTCCAATATCATTATTGTGGGTCCCACAGGAACCGGTAAGACCTTGCTGGCAAAGACCATTGCCCGCATGCTCAAAGTGCCGTTTGCCATTGTGGATGCCACAGTACTCACTGAGGCCGGTTATGTGGGCGAGGATATCGAGAGCCTGTTGACACGCTTGCTGCAGGCATGTGACTATGATGTCGCTAAGGCTGAGCAGGGCATCGTGTTCATCGACGAGATTGACAAGATTGCCCGCAAGGGCGATAATCCCTCAATCACGCGTGACGTGAGCGGTGAGGGTGTGCAGCAAGGCCTGCTCAAGCTGCTCGAGGGATCTGTTGTCAACGTTCCGCCCCAGGGTGGCCGCAAACATCCCGACCAAAAGATGATCGCCGTTGACACCAAGAACATCCTGTTCATGTGTGGAGGTGCGTTTGAGGGAATCGAGCAAAAGATTGCACAGCGCATGAACACCCATGTTGTTGGATTCGGAGTTAATACCCACGTCAGCCAGGAGGACCGTGACAGGCTGTTACACTTTGTAGCTCCCCAGGATTTGCGTTCCTACGGCCTGATACCTGAGATTATTGGCCGTTTGCCCATACTCACAAACCTGGAACCGCTCAACCGCGATGCTTTGAAACGGATTCTCACCGAACCCAAGAATGCCATTGTGAAGCAATATGTAAAGCTGATGGCAATGGATGGCGTGAAACTGATTATCAACGACGATGTCCTTGACTACATCGTGGACAAGGCGGTCGAGTATAAACTTGGCGCTCGTGGCCTGCGCTCTATATTTGAAACAATCATGATCGACGCCATGTATAGCGTGCCGTCGAGTGGAGCAAAAGAATATGTGCTTACAACTGAATATGCTAAACAGCAATTGAGCAAATCAAACTTTGAGGTGCTCACTAACGAATAATACTCCCCCCCCATTTTGATTTGAATACTAACCTATAATTACCTGACATCATGTTTGACCGAGAGCGACTGACATCACAACTGAAACAGCACTTTGGATTTGATAAGTTCAAAGGCAATCAGGAAGCCGTCATTGAGAATGTACTCAATGAAAACGACACCTTCGTGCTTATGCCCACGGGAGGTGGCAAGTCCCTGTGTTACCAGTTGCCTGCCCTTCTCATGGAGGGCACGGCAATCGTGATCTCTCCGCTCATCGCACTAATGAAGAATCAGGTGGACGCCATGCGCAACTACAGTGAGTGTGACGGAATTGCCCACTTCTTGAATTCTTCTCTGAACCGTCAGGCGGTTGACCAGGTGAAAAAGGACGTGCTTGACGGGGTTACCAAGTTGCTTTATGTTGCCCCCGAGTCGCTCAACAAGGAGGATAACGTGAGCTTCCTCAAGAAGGTCAAGATATCTTTCTATGCCGTTGACGAGGCACATTGTATCTCGGAGTGGGGACATGACTTCAGACCAGAGTACCGTCGCATACGGCCTCTCATCGAGCGCATTGGCCAGCGCCCCATCATTGCACTGACCGCTACCGCTACACCCAAGGTACAGCACGATATACAGAAGACCCTTGGCATGACCAATGCCACCGTGTTTAAGTCGTCGTTTAACCGTGCTAACCTTTATTATGAGGTGAGACCAAAGACCAGGGACATTGACAAGGACATATGCCGCTATATCAAGAGCAACCCCGGGAAGTCGGGAATCATCTACTGCCTAAGTCGTAAAAAAGTGGAAGAACTCGCCGAGTTCCTTGCTATCAATGACATCAAGGTGTTGCCCTATCATGCCGGCATGGATGGCATCACCCGCTCGGCCAACCAGGATGCGTTTCTCAATGAGGACGTTGATGTGATTGTGGCTACGATTGCCTTTGGCATGGGTATAGACAAGCCCGACGTGAGATTTGTGATCCACTATGACATCCCCAAAAGCCTTGAAGGATATTATCAAGAGACGGGTCGTGCCGGCCGTGACGGTGGCGAGGGACAGTGTATCACGTTCTATGCTAAAAAAGATTTGCTCAAGCTTGAGAAATTCATGCAGGGCAAACCGGTTGCTGAGCAAGAGATTGGCAAACAGCTGCTCAACGAAACAACAGCCTATGCCGAGTCTAGCGTGTGCCGCCGCAAGACGCTGCTGCACTACTTTGGTGAGAATTTTGAAGCCGACTACTGCGGCAACTGCGATAACTGCCGTCATCCCAAGAAGCGTGTCGAGGCCCGCGAGGAACTGTGTGCTGCCATAGAAACCATCTTGGCTCTCAAGGAGAAGTTCAAGGCCGAGTATGTGGTAGCAGTGATGCGTGGAGATGATACCCCCGAGATCAAGTCTTACCGCCACCATGAGCTGGACGAAGTGTTCGGATGCATGAAGGGTGTGGAAGCTAGACTGCTCAACTCGGTTGTGCGCCAGGGTATTATTTCGGGTTACATCAGCAAGGATATTGAGAACTATGGCGTGCTTAAGGTGACCCGTGCAGGTCGCGAATTCCTTAATAACGGGAAGACCTTCATGGTGGTTGAGGACACCAGCTTCAGCGAGACCGAGGATGTTGAACCCGAACAGAGCGGCGGAGGCGCATTAAGCCCAGAGCTGTGCAAGATGCTTAAAGACCTGCGCAAGAGCATTGCCAAGCGCAACCAGCTCCCGCCTTACGTTATCTTCCAGGATCCCTCGCTCGATGCGATGGCTACAACTTATCCCATTACCATCGAGGAACTTAGTTCAATTCCTGGCGTGGGTGTAGGTAAAGCGAAACGCTATGGTGAGGAGTTTGTGAAGCTCATCAAGCTCTATGTGGAAGAAAACGAAATAGACCGTCCTGAGGACTTCAAGGTGCTCTCGGTAGCCAGCAAGTCAAACGTGAAAATCAAGCTTATCCAGAGTATCGACCGCAAGATTTCGCTTGATGCTATCGCAGAGTCAAACAAGATGGACTTCTTGGAGTTGCTTAACGAGATCGAGTCCATTGTGTATGCCGGTTACAAGATTAATATTGACTACTATATCAACGAGCAGATCGATGAGGATATTCAGGACGAACTGTTCGATTACTTCCGCGAGAGCGAGAATGGAGACATCGAGGATGCGATCGAGGAACTTGGCCCCGAGTATACCGAGGAAGAAATACGCATGATGCGCATTAAATTCCTTAGCGAAATGGGTAACTGATCACTGATTTAGCATCCGCATCATAGGGCCACACGCGTTCTGCTTCTTGGCAACGTGTGTGGCCCCCTGTTTTGTCAGAGTACCGTATTTGGCAATACATTAAACAAATTGGAGTCTTCTTTGGATTTTTTTACCGGACAGCAATAGTTTTAAAAATATGTAAAAGTATACAATGGTGCTTTGCCAAGTGGAAAAAAATCAGTAAATTTGCATGCAATAATTGATAAGAACCCTAAATTTTATTTTATGTCATTTATTGCTGATCGAGTAAAAATGGATGGACTCACATTCGATGATGTCCTGCTGATTCCGGCTTATTCTCAAGTTCTTCCCAAAGACGTTTGTTTGAAAACCCAGTTCTCGCGCAACATCACTCTTAACGTGCCGTTTATCTCGGCCGCTATGGACACTGTGACCGAGGCAAGCCTTGCTATTTCCATAGCACGCGAGGGTGGCATCGGAGTGATCCACAAGAACATGTCTATTGAGGAACAGGCGCGCCAGGTACACATGGTGAAACGTGCTGAGAATGGTATGATCTATGATCCTGTTACTATCAAGCGCGGTTCTACCGTGGGCGATGCTTTGAACATGATGAGTGAATATCACATCGGTGGTATTCCAGTAGTAGATGACGACCGCGTCCTCGTGGGTATCGTCACTAACCGTGACCTCCGTTTCGAGGCCGACCTCAATCGTCCCATTGACGACGTGATGACCAGCGAGAACCTGGTCACTACCAACCAGTCGACCAATCTCGATGATGCTGCTAAAATTCTCCAGACCCACAAGATTGAAAAGCTTCCTGTTGTTGATGCCAAGGGTAAGCTCGTGGGGCTTGTAACTTACAAAGATATCACCAAGGCAAAGGATAAACCCAATGCATGCAAGGATTCGCGTGGCCGACTGCGCGTGGCTGCAGGTATCGGTGTTACTGCCGACAGCATGCAGCGTGCCCAGGCTCTCGTGGATGCCGGTGTCGATGCCATTGTCATTGATACTGCCCACGGCCATTCTCGCGGTGTGGTTGAGGTGCTCAAGCAGGTAAAGGCTGCATTCCCCCACATTGACGTGGTTGTCGGTAACATCGCTACCGGCGAAGCTGCCCGTTTCCTTGTCGAGAACGGTGCCGACGCCGTTAAGGTTGGTATTGGTCCTGGTTCGATTTGCACTACCCGCATTATTGCCGGCATAGGCGTGCCCCAGCTCTCGGCTGTATATGAGGTTGCCAAGGCTTTGGAAGGAACCGGTGTGCCCCTTATTGCCGACGGTGGCATCCGTTACTCGGGTGATATTGTCAAGGCTCTTGCTGCCGGCGCCCACACTGTCATGCTTGGTGGCATGTTTGCTGGTGTTGAGGAATCTCCTGGCGAGACAATCATCTTTAATGGCCGCAAGTTCAAGACCTATCGCGGCATGGGTTCTCTCGAGGCAATGGAGAAAGGTTCTAAGGACCGCTATTTCCAGGGCAATGTCACTGACACTAAGAAACTGGTTCCCGAAGGCAACGCCGCACGCGTTCCTTACAAGGGCTCCCTCTATGAGGTGATTTATCAGATGCTCGGTGGCTTGCGCTCGGGTATGGGTTACTGCGGAGCTGCTACCATCAGCGACCTGCACAATGCCCAGTTTGTCCGCATCACTAATGCCGGCGTTGCCGAGAGCCATCCCCATGATGTCACAATCACTAGCGAGGCTCCCAACTACAGTCCGAGCTAAAAAATGGGTTCGAACTACAATTTTTTGCATTGACACATAATTTTGTTGCATTTCTCACGTTATTATAGAAATGTATTGACACTAATTATTGTAAGATGAAAAATAAATTATTGATTGCAGCTACCTTGGTAGGTACCGCCCTGATTGCGGTTGCCGCTAAGGACCCTGTGTTGATGAAGATCAACGGTAAGGAGGTAAAACTCTCTGAGTTTGAATATCTTTATAACAAGAATAAAGCTCAGCAGGTTGAACAAGAGTCTCTTGACCAGTATGTTGACCGCTTTGTAACCTATAAGCTTAAAGTCGCTGATGCCGAGGCCATGAAGCTTGACTCGCTCCCCTCGTTCACCCGTGAACTTAACGGTTATTGCGAGGAACTGGTGAAGCCTTTCCTAGAGGACACCACAGTGAAGGAGCGTCTTGTTCTTGAAGCCTATGACCGCTTCAAGAAGAACGTTGACATTGACCACCTGATGCTCTCGCTGGGCCAGGACTTTGCCGACAACAAGAAGCAGCTTGCGCTAGCCGACAGCTTGCGCACCGAGCTTAAGAATGGCGCCGTGTGGGATTCGGTTGTGGCAAAGTACTCGATTGACCCCTCCAAGGTTCGCAATAACGGCCATTACGGTTTCATTGGTGCCGGTAGCTTCCCCTATTCATTTGAGTATGCATGTTTTAACACACCTGTGGGCGAGATCAGCCAACCCATCCGCACCGATTATGGTATCCACCTGGTGCGTGTGAATGCTGTCCGCGATGATGAGGGTACGGTTCATGCACGTCACATCCTGCGTCTTTTCCCGCGTCATGGTGCGGTGACCGATGCCGACAAGGCTGCTATCAAGGCAAAGATTGATTCAATCTATGATCTTCTCATGGCAGGTGCCGACTTTGAGGAAACTGCTAAGCAATACTCTGAGGATCCTGGTTCGGCAAAGCGTGGCGGTGACCTTGGTTCATTCCCCCGTGGCCGCATGGTTAAACCGTTTGAGGACTGTGCTTTCTCTATGAAGGACGGTGAAATCTCTAAGCCCTTTGAGACTTCTTATGGCTACCATATCGTTCAGCGAGTTGGTGCAAGCGGTATCCTTCCTCTTGAAGAGGTTAGGCCCATGCTCGAGAAGCGCATCGACATGGACGAACGCCGCATGATGCCTCGTCAGGCACGTGTCGACTATGCTAAGAAATTCTATAACTTTACTGTTAACAAGAAACTTGACAAGTACATTGAGGACGAAATCAAGGCCAACGGAGGCTATGACTCGGCATTAGTTGCTAAGCTCAAAAAGAGTGAGTTCACAGCGTTCTCGTTTGCTAAGGTTAACGTTCCTGTTAAGGAGATCGCTGCAAAACTGAATCCCAAGAGCAAACTCAACGCTGAAAGTGCCAAGGGTTATTTCATGTCACTTATCGACGGCGTTGCCAACGAGAAGGTGATGCGTTATTACACCGATAACCTGATCAACGACAACGACGAGTATCGTCGTCTCATCAATGAGTATCGCGACGGCATGCTCCTGTTTGAGGTTAGTAACCGCAAGGTATGGGAAGGTGCCGGCAAGGACACCTTAGGCCTTAATCAGTATTTCGAGGCGAACCGTGCTAAGTATGCATGGACCGAGCCTCACTTCAAGGGCATCATTCTGAGCGCTAAGAATGACTCTGCAATGCAGGCTGTTAAAGCCGATATCGCTATGCTTGGCCATAGTGACACTCTGTATACCTTCCTCCACAAGAAGTATGGTAGAGACATCAAGATGGAGCGCATGGTAGTTGCTAAGGGTGAGAACAAGCAGGCCGACTTCCTGTTCTTTAATGGCGAACCTCTTCCCGCTAATAGCACATATCCCCTGGCAATGGTTATTGAGGGTGGACTCATCTACGCTCCCGAGACCGTGAATGACGTTCGGGGCCTGGTTACAAGCGACTATCAGGACGTGCTTGAGCAGCGTTGGGTTGAACAGCTCAAGGCTAAGTATCCCGTGTGGATTGACCGCAATGTACTGAAGAAAGTTAAACAGTAATTCTGTAATCTATCATAGATTTGTAGAATTGGCCGAGGCAAGTGCAATTGTCTCGGCCAATTTATATATATTGTGGAAAAGATACAAAAGAAGTGCCACGAACGACTGCGCTGGCGGCTCACATTAACCCGCACAAGTGTGCACGCATCACGGATACGATTATACTTTTATAGTTTTAAAGTCTTAAAGTCTTAAACCTTTAAACTCTTACCCCTGTGATGTCACTGCCGGCTTGACTTTCGATGGTTTGGTACGGGTTTTTCCACATTTTTCATAACGTTAAGCACTTTTAATGCTAATAGATTTTGAAAAGTGACAAAAAATGAAGAACTTTGCATATTATTTTGCGTTGCTATGCGCAGTGCGCAAATTTTAAGTATAGATAAATAAACGTAACATGAAGATAAAGATTATTTTGACCTGCCTTGTGGCAACAGCCTTGTTTAGTGTTCTCGCCCAGAATAATGTGGCCGAGGAGATTGCATGGGTGGTGGGTGATGAGCCCATTTTCAAGAGTGATATAGAGGAACAGTACCTTAGTCTGCAGTCTGAACGCCAGACCATTGACGGCAACCCGTATTGTGTGATTCCCGAACAGATGGCAATTGATAAATTGTTCCTTCATCAGGCCAAGATTGACACTGTTGAGATTCAAGACTCACAGATTGCTAGAGAGGTGGATGCACGTCTCAATTATTTCATCGCTAACTTGGGTTCAAAGGAGAAAGTTGAGGAATATTTCCACAAACCCATTGGCCAGCTGCGTGAAAAGATTGCCGACATGATTCGTGATCAGTACAGCATACAGCAGGTCCAGAGTAATCTCACTAAGAAAGTAAAGGCAACTCCGTCAGAGGTGCGCAAGTATTTCAGCACCATCCCAAAGGATTCGCTGCCTTATATCCCCATGCAGGTTGAGGTGCAGATTGTCACCATAAATCCCGTCATTCCCCAGCAGGAGATTGATGAGATCAAGTCTCGTTTGCGTGATTACTCACAACGTATCACTAACGGCGAGAGTGAATTCTCGACCATGGCTATCCTCTATAGTGAGCACAAGCCCACTGCAGTATATGGAGGTGAAACCGGTTTCCAGAGCAAGTCAATGCTGCTGCCCGAGTATGCAACCGCGGCGTTTAACTTGAATGATACCAAGAAGGTTTCTAATATTGTTGAGTGTGAGGATGGATATCACATTATCCAGCTCATTGAGAAACGCGGTGACCGCATCAATACGCGTCACATCATGTTGCGTCCCAAGGTGTCGGATAAGGATTTGACCGATGCAATTACTCGCCTCGATTCGCTCAAGACTGATATTCTTGCCGGTAAAGGTACGTTCGAGCAGGCGGCTCTGTATGTATCTCAGGACAAGGATTCAAAGTTCAATAACGGAATTTTGCTTAACGAGGAGAACCATACTAATTTCTTCGAGATGTCACAGCTTCCTCCCGAGATTGGTAAGAAGGTTGATAAAATGAAACCCGGTGACATCAGCGAACCCTTCGTGATGATTAACCCCAAGACTCAGCGCGAGCAGGTTGCCATTGTCAAGCTCACACAGCGCATCGACGCCCACTATGCCGATCTGGCCGGTGATTACCAGGTGCTCAAGGGACTGTATGAGACCCATAAGAAGGGCGAGATTGTTGATAACTGGGTGAAGCAAAAACAGCAAAGCACTTACGTTTACATCGAGGAGAACTGGCGCAACTGTGAATTTAAGTACCAGTGGATGAAAAGCGGTAACTCTGACACTGAAAACAAGTAAAACTAGCAATGTATAACAGTCAGTCACCACGCACACCTAGGCATAAGATGGCACTTGCCGTCTTGTGCTCTTGCATTGTGCTGACTTTCTTGAATATCTCACGACCATGTGCTTGGGCTGCCACGCCTCAAAGGGCAAAGGCTGCGTTGCCAGGTGCTAAGGCAAAACAGGTAAAACGCATCACTCCGCAAATTCCTAGCATGAGCCGCAATGCCAAGGATAAGGTGTTTCTTGAGAATGCCGATGAACTTAGAGCCGACGAACGCATCAGTACCGAGTATCAGATTCTTAAGGGTAATGTGAGGTTTCGTCGCGGCGACATGTATATGTTCTGTGACAGTGCTTACTTCTATGATGCAACCAGTTCGCTCGACGCGTTTGGCAACGTCAAGATGTCTCAGGCCGATACACTGTTTGTATATGCCGACGTTCTGCACTACTATGGCGACCAGCAGGTGGCTCAGCTCAGGAAGAACGTGAAGCTGGTTAACCGCAACAATACTATCACCACCGATAGCCTTGACTATGAGATAGCGTCTAACGTGGGTTATTACTTCTCAGGAGGCAAGATTGTTGATAACAAGAACAATACAGTGCTCACGTCGCGCAACGGCCGCTACGAAATGGATACCAAGCAAAGTGAGTTCACCGAGGACGTGATGCTTGTTGACAACAAAAACAACACTACTCTCACTGCCAACACAGGCCGCTATAACCTTAACTCCAAGGATGCCGAGTTCGTGCAGAACGTGGTTCTCGTCAACAAACGTTACAGGATGGAGAGTAACACGCTGCTGTACAATACCCGCACCCACATTGCGCGCATCGTTGATGAGACTTTTATCCATAGTGACGGTAGCACTGTTACCACATCTAGCGGATGGTATAACACCTCGGCCGACGATGCCACTCTTTATAGCCGCTCTACAATTAATGCCAAGGACGGCAAGACTCTCATTGGCGATACTGTGTACTATAACCGTGCCTACAGTTTTGGCGAGGCTCGCGGCAATGTGATCATTACTGATCCCAAGCACTCGGTGATTCTTGACGGAGACTATGGTTATCACGATGATAACACCCACTATAGTTATGTGACACGACACGCACGTGCACGCGAGTTCTCGCAGAAGGACACTGTTTACCTGCATGCCGACACACTGTGCACGCTCGTTGATGACGATTCAACCCGCATCCTGCGTGCTTTTAACGATGTGAGGTTCTTCCGCAACGATGTGCAGGGTATCTGCGACTCGCTGCAGCTGTCCATGGCCGACACCGTGCTCAATCTCTATCGTCATGCCGTGTTATGGTATGGAGACCGACAGGTGACTGGCAACGAGATAAACGCCCACTTGCAGGACAGCACTGTCGACTGGGCTACGATGCCCAACTTCGGTTTTATCACCGAGTACCTGGGTGAAGAACCCTATTATGACCAGTTGAGCTCCAAGAAAATGAAGGCTTTCTTTGAGGAAAAAGACCTGAAGGAACTCGACTGCGACGGCAACGTACAGGTGATCATGTATCCCCAGGAGAACGATTCGACCTATAACAAGCAGGTTAACGCCGAGGGCAGCTATCTGAGGCTTTACCTCAAGGATAAGCACGAAGTAGAGAAAATCGCTATGTGGCCCGAGGTGTCGGGCAAGGTTTCGCCATTGTATCTGTTGCGCCGGGCCGACATGTTCTTGCCAGGTTTTGTGTGGTATGATGAGGTGAGACCCCGCAAGCCCGAAGATATCTATGACGTGAGCGACAAGATGAAGGCGCTCATGGCCGAACCCGAGAAGTCGAGCCGACGCTCTAACAATTAGCAACCATATCATCAGCAATGAGTGACGTAATTAAGTTATTGCCCGATTCGGTAGCAAACCAAATTGCTGCCGGAGAAGTTATCCAGCGCCCTGCATCGGTAATCAAGGAACTTGTAGAGAATGCTATCGACGCACAGGCTACAAGCATCCAGGTTATCCTCAAGGATGCCGGACGCACCCTCATTCAGATCATTGATAACGGCTGTGGCATGAGTGATACTGATGCCCGCCTGGCTTTTGAGAGACACAGCACCTCCAAGATCAGGTCGGCACAGGATTTGTTCTCATTACGAACCATGGGATTCCGTGGCGAGGCTCTGGCGTCGATTGTCGCAATTTCCCAGCTTGAGTTGCGCACACGCAAGCATGATGCCGAGTTGGGCACGAAACTGGTGTTCAGCGCATCAACCTGCGAGAGCCAGGAGCCCGATATGTGTCCACCGGGTTCAAACTTCATGATAAAGAACATCTTTTTTAATGTTCCTGCCCGCCGCAAGTTCTTGCGTAGCAACCAAGTGGAACTTAGCTATATTGTCAAGGAGTTTGAAAAACTGGCGCTTGTTAACTATGGCGTTGACTTCACTCTCATGCACAACGGGTCGCTCATGTATAAACTGCAGGGCGGCACTTTCTTGCAGCGCATCGTCAGCCTTGTGAGCCGCAGCATTGAGAATCAGTTGATTCCCGTTGACATTGACACGTCGTTGGTCAAGATCTCTGGATACATCTGCAAGCCTGCCCATGCACGCAAGCGCAACTATCTACAGTATCTCTTTGTCAACGAGCGCTACATGAAGCATCCCTACTTCCACAAGGCAATAATGTCGGCTTACAACCAGCTTATCCCCGACGACGAGCAGCCCAATTATTTCTTGCGTTTTGATGTTGACCCCGAGACCATCGATGTTAATATCCATCCCACCAAGACCGAGATCAAGTTTGAGAACGAGATGCCCATTTGGCAGATTCTCTGTGCCGGTGTCAAGGAGGCGTTGGGACGCTTCAGCGAGACTCCGTCCATCGAGTTTGACGTGGATGATGCCCCCGACATACCTCCCTTTACTCCCACTCGCAACGTGGAGAAGCCAGAGATAAGCGTGGACCGTTCCTACAACCCGTTTAACCAAGGTAATTCAAGCCCCTCGCACAGCAATGTCACCTCTAACTGGGAGGAGCTGTACAAGAACTTCGAGAAGAAAAAACAGGAGGCTATGACGGGAGTGGAGCAGGCCCCCGACGTGACCACTGCACTTGACAACGTCATTGAGGAGAAACCGGTTGAGCAAAACACCGTGTTCGGTACCGAGGAGTCAAACCAGTCTTCCTATATCCAGCTCAAAGGTCACTATATCGTTACTCCGGTTAAGTCGGGAATGATGATAGTTGACCAGCACCGGGCGCATCTGAAGATACTCTTTGACCGCTACATGGCAAACATCAAGGGTGACAGTCTTTCGTCACAGACCGTGTTGTTTCCCGAGGTCCTTCATCTCACCCCTTCTCAGAATATAATCCTGACCGAGATTATGAACGAGCTTGAGCAGATGGGATTCTCGCTAGCACCCCTTGGCGATAACGACTGGTCGGTGAACAGCATCCCCGTTGGGTTCGAAACCATGGCACATGTCACTGACACCGTGCTGCAGGTAATCGAGTCGGTTGAGAGTGGGGGAGAGTCGGTTCGCAAGAAGGTGTATGAGCACATCGCGTTGCACGTTGCACGGGCCGCTGCTTTGCCTTATGGCCGTTCGTTGAGTCTCGAGGAAATGGACCGACTGGTAGCCGACCTGCTTCGACTGCCCGAACCCAATTATACCCCCGACGGCAAGACAATCATCAGTGTTGTGAACCTTGACCGCATCAACAAACTGTTCTCATGATTGATATCAAAGGCATAGCAGCATCAGGGACACTCTATAGTCTCCACAACCACACCCAGTTTTGCGACGGACGCGACGTGATGGAGGCATTTGTCGTCGAGGCTATAGCCCAGGGATTTTGCCACTATGGTTTCAGCCCCCACAGCCCGGTGCCAATCGAATCGCCGTGCAACATGGATGCCCGCGACGTGCCCTTGTATCTTGACGAGGTCGCTAGACTCCAGTGCAAATACCGCGGCAAGATTTCGCTCTATGCTTCAATGGAGATAGACTTCCTTGACGACTGGGGACCTGCCCATCAGTTCTTCCAGAACCTGCCCCTCGACTACCGCATCGGTTCAGTGCACTTTATCCCCTCATTGGTTAATCCTGAGGAGTATGTTGATATTGACGGTCGCTATGAAAACAACTTCAAGGTAAAGATGGATGAGCACTTCAACGATGATGTGGAGTGGGTAGTGCGCACCTACTATGCCCAGTCGATGAAGATGGTTGAAGCCGGAGGGTTTGACATCATCGGTCACTGTGACAAGATAGGTCACAATGCCAGCTGCCATCGTCCCGGCATAGACCGTGAGCCATGGTATGACCAGCTGATTAAGCGCCATGTAGAAGCCATCATGGACCATCATTACATCATCGAGATCAACACCAAAGCATGGAAGCAGCACGGCCGATTCTTCCCCAACCAGCGCTACTTCGACCTGCTCAAGCGCTACAACGCCCCCATCGTGGTAAACAGCGACGCCCATTACCCCGACCTCATCAACGCCGGCCGCCCCGAAGCCCTCGCCCTCCTAAAATAGTTCGTTGCTTTTATCTTTTACATCGAGAATAAAATAAAATATTCTGATAATATTTGTGGAATTTTTGATGTAAAGACGTCATATTAGAAAAATTATACTTATCTTTGCATAGATTACGATTAATATAACGTTTTTCGTAGTCACTGATGTTACCTTATGGTGACATCGTCACATTTGGTAAAAGGCGTTACTAAGCGCTTGGTTCTACGTGTTGAAACTTGGAACACTTCAATGACCAGTTAGACCCAAAGCAGCGGAAAACGCCCACATGGTATGTACACGTATGCCATCTATTCTTTGTGCTTGTTCAGGCGCAAAGGTTTAGCATATACATATACCTTCGTGGGGTCTGTGTCGTTGCTCGTCTGCAACTGGCCAGGTAAGTTCCAAGACCTCAACACGTGAAGCGAGCAATAGTGCGGGCTCCACGTTTTTTATTGCATGTGATTAACCTTAGATACCTTAATTTTTAAAACCCTGAACCGAAGCCCAACAGGATCGAACAATAGAGAATCAGCGGATTTTTCGGATCAGCGGATTTTTCCGGTTGGTGAGACGCGCGGTTCAAGAATATAATGTTACCTTTGCACCATGGATCCAACACTACTGCTTCGCGCCATCCTACCGGATGTTCTTATAGACAACTTTGATGTCGTAAAATTCGAGAAAAGCGACCTGCGTTTCGACATATGGCTTGACGAGAAGAAGGTTCAACTTCGTGAGGACAAATACAACCATTCGGTCATCTCCCACGGTTTCGGCGAGTACCGCACCATCCAGGACTTCCCTCTGCGTGGCCGCGCCACATACCTGCACGTGCGCAAACGCAAGTGGCTGGACAAAGACACGGGCGAGATATTCAGCTACGAATGGGACCTGTCCGAATTCGACGAGACTCACCTAAATGCGGAGTTCGTCGCTTTTTTAAAAGAAGGAGATTGAGTCCACGCCGGTGAGCATTACCACGCTTGCCGCGCGCAACGGCCTTAATGGCCAGACCCTGCGCAAGCAGTACAAGGAGAAGATAAGCGGCTACCGCGGCTGGGACCAGCTAGACCACGCCGAGGAGTACATGCTGTTCCCTGAGAACACGGGGCATGACATGAGCCTCGACGAGACCTGCCTTTCAAACGGCGAGGTGTATACCGTGCTTACCAACAAGGCCGCTCACGGCGGCAAGGGCGCCATCGCCGCCATGGTTCGAGGGGTTGCCTCTGACAGCGTGTCCGAGGTTCTCAGGAAAATCCCCATCAAGCAGCGACTTATGGTCAAGACCGTCACCACAGACCTCTCGTCGGCGATGATGCTGACGGTAAGGAGGGTGTTCCCCGGGGCGATGCTCGTCAACGACCGCTTCCATGTGCAGCAGCTGGTAACGGACGCCATAGACCAGATGAGGATAGGACTGCGCTGGAAGGTGCTGGACGAGGAGAACAAGGCCATAAGGGAGCACAGGGCAAAGCGCAAGGCGGCAAAGACAAGGGCTGAGAAAGACCTCGTCGGGGACTGGGAACCGCAGAGGATGGCAAACGGAGAGACAAGGCCGCAGGTCATGGCACGCAGCAGGCACGTCATACTCAAGCACAAGTCAAAATGGAACCAACAGCAGAAGGAAAGGGCCGGCATTCTCTTCGAAATGTTCCCCAGGCTTGAACAGGCATACAACCTGTATCTCAAACTCGTTGACATCTTCAACCGCAAGTCTACGCCAGCGGAGGCAAGGCTCAACCTGGCCAGGTGGTACAACGAAGTCGAACAGTTCGGAGAC
>JAZQPG010000179.1:0-15009 GCA_045628365.1 Sodaliphilus sp.
AGATCCTCACCATGGACCCCTATGGCTACCGCACGCTGCACACCTTCAGCGACAAGCGCGGATACCTCGAGGTGGGAGGCGGCACGCAGGCCAACTTCACCGGCAGCGCCGGCTACCGCATCGTGGACAAGGACTCGACCATACTGGGCGCATGGGTGCAGCACAACAGCACCTGGGCCGGCAAGAACAACACGCCGCTCATCCTTGTCGATGACGAGCGCGCCAAGCAGGTGTTCAACGACAACCGCCTGGGGCTCTACTTCCGCAATAACTTCAATGCCGGCACGCTGCGACTTGATGCCGGTGTGCACTTTGACAGTTTCAACTACTATGGTGCCAACAAGCTGAACAAGACCTATAACACCGACGACAAGCAGAGTTTCCTCGAGTTTGATGTCAACGGCTCGTGGAACGGAGGCTTCACTGTCAGGGACAGCGAGGTGGCCTATCGTGCCGGGGTGGGATTTAACCACGCCGGTTACAACATGGTGCCGATGTTTGGCGGCAAAGGCCTTAACAACAATGTGTTCAACATGACCCTGGGAGGCGACTACATCCTCGAGGACTATGGCACCATCTCGCTCGACGTCAGGGGCGACTATGTTACCTTCAAGCGTGGCGCCAATGCCGTCTTCAGTTGGCCCGAGGTGGACTTTAACTACTTCAACCTCACCGTGTCGCCGCGTTACAAGTGGGAGAACGAGGTGTTCCGTGCCCAGGCCGGTGTGGACCTCATCTTTGGCGACATCTATAACCATCTGTATAACTTCGGTACCACCGACGACGACACCAAGAAATTCCACATCGCTCCCGTCGTGAACATTGATGTTGACTTCATCGACGGCGCGTCGCTCTTTGTTGACCTCAAGGGCGGCAACACCATCAACTCGTTGTCACGCCTGGCAGCACTTGACCGCTACAGCAATCCGTTCATGGTCTACAGCAATCTGTGGCGCCCCATCGACGGTGAGGCAGGTTTCAAGCTGGGTCCCTTTGGCGGTTTCAGCGGCAAGCTGTTCATGGGCTATGCCATGAGCTGTGGTCCCGTCATGCCCACCGGATATTTTGCTCCCGGGCTTGAGTATGATGAGACTGTTCGCCACACCTTTAACACGCCCTTCAACGGCAAGATGCGCGGTTTCAAGTTTGGCGTGGAGGCTAATTACAAGTTCCGCTCGCTCCTCGAGGCAAGCGCCTCGGTGGCCTATGCTCCCGGTGATGACGTAAAGAACTTCAACAAGACTATCGATGGCCGTGACAACCCCAACTACAAGAACCTGTACGGAGACTGGCTCAAGGGTTATGCACTGGGTATCGACGGCGCACGCCTCGTGGGTAACTTTGGCCTCAAAGTGACCCCCATGCGACAGCTCGCTATCGAGGCTGGCGTGGACTACCGTGCACAGCGTTACTACCACTTCATGAATACCGAAGTGAGAAAGATGGACGACGTGATCAACCTCACTGCAGGTGCAAGCTGGCGATTTGACAAGATGCTCACCCTGTGGGCCAAGGGCGGCAACCTGCTCAACCGCCGCTACGACATCCTGCCTGGCCAGGGTGCACAGCGCCTCAATGTGATGGCTGGTGTATCCCTTGTATTCTGACATACAGTGATATAAGATTGTAAAATCTAGGCTCCCCATCGTGCACATTGCTGTGCCGGCGGGGAGCCTAGGCTATTGTAAACGTGTTTCTCTCGTGTCGTGGGGATTGTGTGCCACGTTAACACAAAATAACGAATTTAATGTTGTTGCATTGGATATTTATATCTATCTTTGCGTCATCATTTTTTCCTAGGGCACAAATAAATAATGTGAAGGAGTGCGTTGCCGCAGTGATTGCGTCGGCGTGCTTTTTTAGTTTTCAGGAGGATACCCACCCTCGCCATTGTTATCTCGGTGATAAGTTATTTTGTGGGTGTGGTGTAGAGGTCGGCGGCTTCGCGCAGCTTGTCACGCATGTAGGCAGCGGCGTTGCGTGGCGAGAGTACCTTGATGCCGGGGCCATAGCTCATGAACACCGAGTACATCTCGAAGTTAACGACCACTTCAATCTGGAAGATGCTGGAGCCGTCAGGGTTTTCACTGATGAGCTTCTGTGACGGGTGCACGGGCTTGGTCTTGATGTAGTTGCTCTGCTCAGCCGATGCCCAGAACTTCACCTTGCGCGGTGTGGCATGCAGGTTCTTGCTCACGCCTATCACGTCGTCAAAGAAATGCTCAACGTCAAACTCCGGGTTCTCGCGGAACGGCACGTCAGCGGGCTCCACGCTCACGATGCGGTCAAGCGCCAGGTTGTAAATCATCCCGTCCTTGGCACGGCCGCCGAAGATGAACCAGCGGTTGCGGAACTCCTTCAACAGGTAAGGACACAGCACAAATTCTTGCTGCTGCCGGTTTCTGAATGACTGATAGACGACGCGCAGCGTCTGCTTGTGCACGATGTGGTTGTACAAGGGATTGAGCAGTTTCAGGCCCTTGAGGTCGGGCACGTTGTCAAAGTGGACAACAGGCTTGCGGCTGCTTTTGCTGATGGCAAGTTTGTCCTGCAGGCGACGCACCACATCGGCCATCTCGGCAAACTGCTCAAAGTCCTCGAGCTGTCGCAGCATGTCCACCGCCTCCTGCATCACTTCATAGTCGTTTTGCGACATGGGCATGTCGGTGATGGAATAGTCGGGGTCGGCATACCGGTAGTACTTGTGCTCATAGACCTCGATGGGCGCATTGTAACCCAGTTTGTCACTGCGCATCATCTGGATGTCGCCCTGCACCGTGCGCACACTCACGCCCTTAGTGATGCCCTCCATCTCATACAGGGCATCGCTGCAGGCATCCACCAGGTCGTCAAGCGTCCAGCGGCGGTACTTGTTTCTCAAGCAGTTATCAATCGTCTTGTAGCGTATCAACGCATTCTTATTTGCAGGCATAATTATCTGATATTAAGTTGTTTTTTACGTATCTCTACAATCAATTCATTTACAAAAACTGTATCGACTTTCTCCTTTATAGTTGAACCTGCCATTAGTTGATTCATTCGCTCCTGGTCGGCTTCGAGACGTTCAATGAGTTCATCGTATTCATACTTGTGATTGCGAACATCCATAAGGAAATCCCTGTCCCAAGTGCGTTTGAGAATCAATCCTTGACCTTCTGCTATCTCGCAGGCCATGTGAATCATGCGGAAACAATGCATCATATTCTTTGAATCATAGTTCTTGTTGAGGTTTGACTCATAGCGTTTAGGGTTGCGGTTCTTTACCCACTCCTGATATTCTGCATACTGACGACAATGCGCACTATAACCACTTTGGTTATATGTGATAAAGCAAATTGGTTTAGTGTTCTTATCATCTATTGAAGAAAGTCGAATCTCATCGGTTCGGGCATCCGTCTTTATTACGCCTCTATACCCGATAGGTTCCTTATCCCGTAGGAAATCCATAAGGTCATAGATGTTACCGATATTATAATTCTTGCAAGCCATGCGCACAAACTCTAATTCGCGATAATATGTGCCTCCCGATGCTTTTGCATGAGCGGGATAATCATAGTACACACCGTAAATGTCGTGCATGTTTGGTACATTGACCAGACCGCAAAACTCCTGATGTAACCCTCTATTTGCCAACCAGTCTCGAAACTTGGTGCTACCCTCTCCCTTGAATGTGTAGATGAAATCATACGGTGTTAAACGTTCTGTGACGGGATTAATCATTTTCTTGTTCAAACCGCGAGCCTTTTCAATCTGACTTTTTGCATATCCGAAGAACGGATTGAAGCATTGTTTAGTGACGAATTGATCACGGTTGTCTATAATCATATGCATTAAAGGATGAACCTCCCCAATGATTTTATCCTTCGGTACAAAAAGGCTTTCCAGTACCGCAGGATTGGATTTTATCAGCAAACGAAGAAGTTCCCCAATCTCAAACCATATATTATCATGACGTTCATCAGATACCTGTGCCTTATACATATTGCCAAGACGTGCACAATCTGTACCAGGGAGCGAACCGAGAAATTCCTCCTTGGTGCAGATAAACACGCCGCCTGTGTCGACATCACTATCCGGAGTGTTGAGATTATAGAGTTGACTGCCACGGATGTATTCGTATAGCAATCGTCCCTCTTGACGTATTATTTCAAAGTTTGTCATTTTTACTCATTAGGTTTATAGCCCATTAAATGTTTTGTCCATGTTTCTTTGTCCAGTAGTGGGGTCACGAAGGCGTTTTTGAGCAGATAGTCGAGGCTCTCTTTGACTGCAGGGCCTTGCGGCAACTGCTTGAGCCGCATTATCTCGTTGCCGGTGAATGGCAGTTTAAACCCGAACATAACCGAGCCCTCGGCCGTCATTTCGGCTGTTCGCTCCATGATGAGCTGCGCTTGGCGGGGCATGCAGCTCTCGGGAGCGTGTGACTTGTTGTCGGCATCGATGAGCAACATCAGTTCGCCGAAGCGGTCCTCGGTTTTGCACAAATATTGCAGTTTGCGCAGGTGTTTATCCTTCATGCCTGTCAGGTCGTCGCCCCAGTGCTTGGTCATCATGTGGTGCTTCACGAGAAACTTTACCTTGCGCATGAAATCCAAGGGGTACTTCAGGCGCCTCAGTATGTCCTCGGCCATGCGTGCCGACTGTGTTTCGTGACCTATGAAATGTACTTTGCCCCCGTCAGTTTCCGTGCGAGTGACCACCTTGCCCACGTCGTGCAGCATGGCTGCCATGCGCAGGGTGAGGTCGGCCGAGTCAATCTGTCCCAGCACCTGCATCGTGTGTTCCCACACGGTGCCGCTGTGATAACTGTTCTGGGTCATGGCATAGGTCTCCTCGAGTTCGGGAATCACATAGTGCATGGCGCCGGTGTCGCGCAGCAGTTCCATTGCCATCACGGGGTGGTTGCAGGTGAGCATCTTGCCGAGTTCGTCGCGTGTGCGTTCCTGGGAAATGATTTCCAGGCGATGAACGTTGCGTTTCATGCCCTCGTAGGTCTCGGGGTCAATGTCCCAGCCATAGCGTGAAGCAAAGCGTATGCATCGCAGGATGCGCAACGGGTCGTCGTCGTAGGTGACGTCGGGGTCGAGCGGAGTGCATATCACGTGGTTCTTGATGTCGTCCACGTCATGCCCGGTCACGTCGACCAACTCGCCGGTAGAGATGTTGATGTCAAGGCTGTTGATGGTGAGGTCGCGCCTCAGGCTGTCGTCCTCAATGGTGCCGTGGACAACCTTGGGGTTGCGGCTGCTGCGGTCGGGATACTTCTCTTTGCGCGTTTGCACGCATTCCAGTTCCACCTGTGGAAAATCCTTGAGCTGGAACATTGCAGTACCGAAGCCCTCGTAGACTACGGGCGAGTGCATGGTGTAGCCGTTGTCGTGCATCCACTCCACGAAGCGAATGCCGCCGTTGGGCATGTCAATCACCATGTCGATGTCCTTAATCTCGAGACCCATGATCTCATCCCTCACGCATCCGCCCACGACGAACACGTGCCCTTCCCATTGCGTACCCTTGATGATGTCGCGCAGGGTGTTACGGATTTCAATGTACTGTTTCTGTTCCATTGTTTTAAATGTGTTTTTACGTTTGTACTATTATCATTTTATCCACTAATATTTGGTTAGTGGTGCAAAGGTACATAATTTCTGCGCAATCTATTTGCGTAGTTGCAAAAAAGTGGCATTTGCAAGGCTTGTTTTTGCTTTTTTCTTGTTGATGCGCAGAAAGATTGCGTACTTTGCACATAACTTTGCAGCGTGATTCGATTCTACACGTGAGTCGAAGGCACTTAGAAGCTGAGCTACCGCACCACACACATTAATTATTATTATTTTTAACTGACACACAACAATGGAAACAAAGATTATCAACAATCGTCCGGTTAAAATCTGGACCGACAATGTGGAAGACTCGGCCATGCAGCAGATTGAGAACCTCACAACCTTACCTTTCTTGTACCACCATCTTGCTATCATGCCCGATGTCCACACCGGCAAGGGCATGCCCATAGGCGGTGTGCTGGCCCTTGACGGGGCCGTCATCCCCAATGCCGTGGGTGTGGACATAGGCTGCGGCATGTGCGCAGTGAAGACTTCATGGAAGACACACGACATCCCCCTGGACGTGCTGCGCAAGAAGATCATGCGCGGCATCAGGAAACGTATCCCCCTGGGCATGGATCACCACAAGGTGAAACAGGACGCTTGCTACCTGCCCACCGGGCACGACATCGACCAGATGATCATAGTCAAGGCGCGTCAGGAATCTATACTGAAAGAGGTGGGCACCCTGGGTGGCGGCAACCATTTCATTGAGCTGCAGAAGGACGAGGACGACAACCTGTGGATAATGATCCACTCGGGCTCGCGCAACCTGGGCCAGAGGGTAGGCGCCTACTACAACGAGATGGCCAGGGAGTTGAACAAACGCTGGCACTCGGAGGTTTCGCCCGAGGTCAACTTGGCATTCCTGCCCGCGGGCACAAAGGAGTTCGGCATGTACTGGAACGAAATGAAGTACTGCGTGGACTTTGCGCTGTGCAACCGCAGCCTGATGATGAACCGCATCGAGGAGGTGATTGCCGACGCGTTGCCCGGCATCGAGTTTGAACCGATGATAAACATCGCCCACAACTATGCTGCCCATGAACACCACTACGGCAAGGACGTCTTTGTGCACCGCAAGGGTGCCACACTGGCGCGTGAGGGCGTTGTGGGCATCATCCCCGGCTCGCAGGGCACAGCGTCCTACATAGTCGAGGGCCTGGGTAATCCCGAGTCGTTCTGCTCGTGCTCGCATGGTGCGGGCCGTGTGCTGTCGCGCAAGGCGGCCATCCGCACCCTCGACATGGCAGCCGAGGTGGCACAGCTCGAGGCCAAGGGCATCGTCCACGCCATACGCTGCCAGGACGACATGCAGGAAGCATCGGGTGCCTACAAGGACATCGAGGAGGTAATCGCCAACGAGCTCGACCTGATAAAGGTAAAGACACGCTTGCTCCCCATCGCAGTAATCAAAGGGTAGTTTGAAGATGTGTAAAAAAAGAAAATAATTTCTTTTTGGATTTATGGCTGGCGCCAAGAACATGGTGGACTCCGTCCACAAAATAATATTACTGCATCTATCAGGTAATTTCATTTTGCTTGCGGAGCTAGCCATTTTCTAAGCAATAAAAACATTTTCTTTTTTACCTGACACTAATAGTTTTTAAAAATATAAATAAAAAAACAACTATAATGACGGGATATAGATATGCCGACTGGCTCAAGACACATGCCAAGAAGAAGTCTATCATGGAGAAACTGGAGAGGAGCCTCGTTCCTTTCCAGCTCTTCGCCGCCATTGATTTCGCAAGGCTTCACGCAGGGGCAGCAACCCGAGTCAAGAACAACGGCAACACTTATAAGTGCGAGTTGCTGTCCCGGCACGAAGCAGGCGGCAAGGATGTTTTCCTCGTTAAGCTCACCAAGGAGAAAATGGGCAACACCTGGGAAGACCTGCTCATGGGCTACTCTGAGTTCAAGGTCGTCATGCACAACGGCAAGGTGGTGACGATTTACCCCAACCAGGAGCGATACTTTGATAATATCATCGGGATGTTTGAGGCCGAGCAGTATTATGACTTGTACCAGACCAGGACTCTGTATATAAAGAACCTGCTGGCAAGGTACATCCTGCTTAAACTCATCAACACGCACTTGTCCCACATGTCGTTGCTCTACTCGGTGCGCCACAACGGGGAACTGATTCCCGTGCTGGCCGGTGTCGAGAACCGGGAATGGATCATGTATGCCTTCGACCGCAAGGAGGCCAACGAGCTGGCCCGGCATTATCAAGGCAAATGCGCAAAACTCACTGTGGTTTACTTCATCAACCGTAACTTTGAGCGCGAGGACAAGAACCGAAACTTCAGGGCTGCCGGCGTGCAGGTGATGTCTATCAAGCAGTTTTACCGCACCCTAGGCCTCGCGGTCGCCGAGAGGACCGAAATCGAGAAGCAGGTATTCTTCCTCATTGAGATGCTCTATGAAAACCGCCTGGACTGGGACGAGAGGAAACTCATAAAGAAAATTCTCAACGCTCCCAAGCTTAGCGATAAGGTTCTTGCATGGATGGACGTTCCCAAGATGCTGGTAGAGGATGCGCTCAATGTGCTGGTCGAGGACTACAACAACCCCAAGGATATTTTCCACATGCTGTGTGCAGCCAACCTTGTCAACACCTACACTAACCGGTATAAGGACAAGAACAAGATGGCACTGAAGAAGAAGCCCAAACACTCCAAGAAAACGAGGATTGAAAAGGCAGACCTCAACAAGCGGGTGCACATCATGTATTGCTTCAAGAACCAGGTGATGGAGACCATCATCAACCTGCTCAAGATGCGCAGCAAGCACCTCAAGGTGGCGCTGGCACATGTGTTCGGCAGTCCCCAGTACACCCTGCTGGCCGATGTGCGCATCGAAGGGCACGACTACCAGTTCAAGTTCAGGGGAATGCACCCGCGCTACATCGACCATCTGCACGCCCTCGGTGTCAAGGACAACGGACAATATAGCTTGACGCGCCTGCAACCCGTAGCCCCAGCCCTATACCTGTATTCATATCACCTGAAGTGGAACCAAGACTAAAAACTAGATAAAGGGGACGGTTCTTTTTATCTTGATTTTGGGTTTTCCGGGCAGGACAGGGATATAATAAATGGAAAAAACACAATTTTTTTGAAAAAACTTTTTAGTGCGCAAATAGACAGCGTAGTGGGGTTGTAATTTTGCAGCGTGAAAACGAAAAGAGATCATTGAAAACACACACATATATATAGGTAAGTACCACAACGGGGAGATGAACATTGTCGAAGGTTCGAGGCCTTCCTTCCCTTTGGGATGTAGCTTAGTTGGTAGAGCATGTTTGTCTCCTTATGCTTACTTACCTAAAGATATAACAGGATGCCGTAGAGGACAGATACTTCGCACCGCTACTTAGCGTCAATCTATCAGACGCATTCCGAGGAATATATACGCGACCCCGAATCTGACTCGAATGTTGCTCCTGTTACACTGCGGGGTAGTGAAGTGGTATCATACTGGGCTCATAACCCAGAGTCCGCAGGTTCGAATCCTGCCCCCGCCACGAGAAAAATTAGATAAAAAGAACCGTCCCTTTTAGCTACTTTTGGGCTATACTTAGCCTTATAGGGGTTTAATGTCCCTGGTCTGAAAACACTCAACGATAGGATTTTATTTTCTTCTCCGGGAATTTATACTTGTTGTTGTCTAATGTCTAATAGATTACAGCTGAAGAAACGGGTCGTATTTTCATTTCAATGTGGACGGATCAATCTTGTTGTCTAACTCATCATACATCTCACCATCTTTATATCCGTAACATGAATAACTGACGTCCCAGTCATTTTCCATATCTATTTCCTCGTCTATATGTATGCTGTCATACATTATCGGCAAAACAATATCATCGTCCTCGGTATTGGGGTGTGACTTTTTCCCTTTTTCATGATAATCTTTTACAACACCCCATTTCTTTGTGTCGGGATTTGCGCTATATTGAACGAACATAGGGTGGCTCCTATATATGAGCGAAAGATAGTGCAAATCATGCCTACAAGAAGCAAAATATTGGCAATTGCTCCTAATGCACTTTCTGGGTTTAAGGCTGTATATTTTCAGTCATGTTATTCTGCTTTGGTGTGATTTCTTTTCAGCCCCCCTTGTTGGTTTACCGAAAGAGGGGTTATGTTTGCCGAAAAACGGGTGCGTTCTGTTGGTGATATTCGCTGTAAATTTGCATCGTAAAAAAGTATTATATGGTGAAACAACTATTAATTATCGCAGCAATGTCAATGCTTGGCATTGCCGTTCATGGCCAAAATAACCTAAACAACATGCAAATGACTCAGGAATGGGACAAGGTGTTCCCGCTTAGCGAGAAGGTAAGCCACGGCAAGGTGGAGTTCAAGAACCAATATGGCATCACCCTGGTGGGTGACGTGTACAAGCCCGTTGAGGCTAACGGCAAGTTGGCAGCGATTGCAGTGTGTGGCCCGTTTGGCGCCAGCAAGGAACAGTCGAGCGGCCTGTATGCCATGAAGATGGCCGAGCGTGGTTTCGTCGCACTGGCGTTTGACCCGTCGTTCACCGGCGAGAGCAGTGGCGAACCCCGCCGCACTGCATCGCCCGACATCAACACCGAGGACTTCATGGCGGCGGTCGACTACCTCATCACCCGCGATGACGTGGATGCTGATCGCATAGGCATCATCGGCATATGCGGCTGGGGCGGTATCGCGCTTAACACCGCATCCGTCGACACCCGCATCAAGGCGACGGTAGCAAGCACTATGTATGACATGAGCCGTGTGAGCGGCAACGGATACTTTGACGCCGACGACAGCGAGGAAGCCCGTTTTGCTGCCCGCCAGGCACTGGCCGAGGAGCGCACCAAGGCTGCCAAGACCGGTCGCACCACCCAGGGCGGTGGTGTGGTCGACCCTCTGCCCGAGGATGCTCCACAGTTTGTCAAGGACTACTATGACTACTACAAGACCCAGCGCGGTTACCACAAGCGCTCGGGCAACTCTAACGACGGATGGCACACCTTCGGCACACAGGCCTATGCCAACACCCGCTTCCTGTACTATGCCAACGAGATTCGTTCGGCAGTGCTCGTGATGCACGGTGAGAAGGCCCATTCACGCTACTTCGGCGAGTGTGCCTTCAAGTATATGACCGAGGGCAAGGCCGAGGGCTATGACGCCGTGCGCAAGCCCAACCCCGTGCCCGGGAACAAGCAGTTGCTCATCATTCCCGGCGCGTCACACTGCGACCTCTATGACGGCGGCTACACCGAGCCGGAGGGTAGGGGAGAGTGCAAGAACCTCATCCCATGGGACACCCTCGCTGACTTCCTAAACAAGAACATGAAATGAAAAAGCTGGTCACCCTGTTTGCGGTGTTGTTCACCGTCATTAACACTTGTGCTATGGAGATCGAGATAAGCATCAACGGCAAGACATTCGCAGCCGAGGTTGAGGACACCGAGGCCGGGCGTGCTTTCTGCGCCATGCTGCCGGTGACACTCAACATGAGTGAGCTCAACGGTAACGAGAAGTACCACTATCTGGACAACAGCCTTCCCACCGATGCCCGGTACTGCAGCACTATCAACGCCGGTGACCTGATGCTCTACGGCAGCTCGTGCGTGGTGTTGTTCTATGGCAACGCAGGCGGTTACAGCTATACCCGTCTGGGTCGCCTCACCTCTACCGATGGCCTTGCCGAGGCTGTGGGCCGCGGTAGCGTTAACGTCACCTTCGCTGTAAAGCAAGCCGTCATCACCGACATCCATGATGTGAATACCGTGGGCGACGACAGCATCTACGACCTTTATGGCCGCAGGCTCGACAAGGAACCCGACAAAGGAATATTCATTAAAAACGGTAAAAAGATAGTCAAATGAAAAAAGTTATTGTAATATCAACCAGCCTGCGTCCGGGCTCTAACAGCGACATGCTAGCCGATAAGTTCATCGAGGGTGCTGTGGCTGCAGGCAACGATGTGGAGAAAATCTCGCTCGCGGGCAAAACCATCAGCTTTTGCAAGGGCTGCCTGGCATGCCAGCAGTTGGGCAAATGTGTTATCAACGATGACGTTAACGATATCATGGCCAGGGTGATGGAAGCCGAGGTAGTGGTGTGGGCCACCCCCATCTACTACTACGAGATGAGCGGACAGATGAAAACCCTTATCGACCGCATGAACGCCATGTATCCGCTCGACTACAAGTTCCGCGACGTGTACATGCTCACCACCGCTGCCGAGGAAGAAGAGACAGTGCCCAAGCGTGCCGAGGCCGGACTCACCGGCTGGATCGACTGCTACGAGAAGGCTCGTCTGGCTGGTACCTTGTTTTGCGGCGGCGTGAACAACGCCCGCGACATCGAGGACAACGCCAAGCTGCAAGAGGCCTACGACCTGGGCAAAAACTGCTAACGGCACTATTTCCAATAGTTTGAAATAAAGTTTAAAACGATGAAATATATGGCGATAATGGCAACGATACTGGCTGTGTCGGCATGTAATGCCGATGCACAGAACAACGACATGGTGCTCATCAAGGGTGGGACGTTCCAGATGGGAAGCCCCGTTCCTGCCATTGGCCATACCACGGTTTAATAGCCTCATCCCGGTCATGAATACCGTGGGCTACCTAAAGGACGTGGACGTAAAAAAGAACCTGGAAGCGTTTTACTATGACCTTGCAGGAGCTGCAACCCCCGAGACCGTGCGCGAACTGCTCACCATCACCTCGCCCAGCCATCTGCTCTATGGCACCGACTACCCCTACGTCAATGCACCTGTGCTCGTCAAGAATCTCTCTTCGCTCAAGACAACTCTTGCGAGCATCGTACCCGAGGACGTAGATAACATATTGTACAAAAATGCTATTCGCCTATTTGCAAAATGAAGAAAATCATCACTCTTTTACTGCTTATGATAAGTATCACAACTAATGCACAAAATGCCCCTCAAGAGGAGGTTAATGCGGTCATTGACAGTACCATGATAGTTAGAATCAGCGAGATAGAAGTCTATCCTGAGTACCTGCAAGAGTACTTAAACTTTGCCCACACAGTAGGGGCAACTTCAGTTAGAGAAGAACCTGGGGTGATATGCATCTACCCCATGCAGCAGCTGCGCGACAGTTGCCAGATACGCATCCTCGAGATATACGCATCGCAGGAGGCCTACCAGCACCACATCAAGACCCCGCATTTCCTCACCTACAAGCAGGGCACCCTGCACATGGTGAAGAGCCTCGATCTGGTCGATATGCGCCAAATGGCCCCCGAAACCCTACCACTCATCTTTAACAAGGCTACAAAATGAAAAATATATTATCTATCCTTTTAATTTTATTTGCAATGGCAACAACAGCATCGGCACAGTCTTTGACTGACCGCCAGAAGCATCTGGCAACCATCGCCGCTCTGGAGGCTCAGGGCGACCTCACCCGCCTGGAGCCCGCTATCACTGCGGCACTTGACGGTGGTGTGACTATCAACGAGGTAAAAGAAGCGTTTTCGCAACTCTATGCCTACACCGGTTTCCCCCGCTCGCTCAATGCCCTGGGCGTGCTGAGCAAGGTTCTCGAAAACGGCAACGGCAAGTGGACCGAGGGCAAACCCTGGACACGCCCTGCCGAGTGGGATGACGCTCAGCTGGCTCTCAAGCATGGCACTGAGGTGCAGACCCGTCTCTCGGGCCGCCCCTTTGACTATACGTTCTGTCCGCAGGACGACTATTACCTCAAGGCTCACCTCTTTGGCGATATCTTTGCCGGCGACCAGCTCAATGCTGCCGACCGCGAGATTGTAACCGTTGCCGCACTCTCGGCTCTCAAGGGCGTGGCTCCCCAGCTGGCAGCCCACAAGGCTGGTGCCGTGAACATGGGTAACCCGCAGGCGGTGGTCGACGAGCTGTGCCGCTTCCTGAGCGAGAACGGGCTGTCACAATGCGATGCTGCTGCCGACGCTTGTGCCGGCAGTTGGCCCAAGGGTAACCCCAACGATGCCTATGCCCAGTATTTCACCGGTAACAGCCACCTGGCTCCCATCCAACCCAAGAACCTCGCTGATGGAGAGAAGACCGTACAGGGCTACTCCAACGTGACCTTTGAGCCCGGCTATTGATTTAATATAATTAGTTACATTAAGGAACTTTTTGAAAAGGGATATCATTGATATCCCCTTTTTCTTTTTCTTTCATAGCATTTTAAGTCCGCTTCATAGAAAAAGTAAGAAATTCCAGACTACCACTTTGTCGACAAATTACTGTGGTGTTGTCAATCTGCTGTTTTGACGGTGTCAATCAACAACGTCAAAATAGAATTTGAATTCTTCACCTTTGAGATGTTCTAACGCCCAGTGGTGCGCTTTGTAATACAGGTCCGAATATACCCTACTGAAGTCCATATTACCTGCATCATAGTGTACCCAGCATTTTTTGTTAAGTACTACTACCAGTTCAGTTAAATACCTATAATCTGACTTCCACTCATTGAAGGCACGTTTGTATGTGTCCTTAATTGCACCTATGCCGAATGCGTCTGCAATAGTAAAGTCCATCCAAAATGTTGTATCAATTCTTTCCATCTTCGTTCAATTTCTTTTCAAGATACTTAATTAATAATGATAATGCTCTCAGTTTAAGTGTCAAAACTTGTAGTTCAATCTGTGTCATCGTCTTCTGTTGTGTCTAATTGTTCAACTTCATCTGTTAATCTCTCTGCTAGATTAAGCAACTTTGCTTGAAGGTCCTTGTATGTATCTACATAGGTAAATGAACCTCTAACGCAGTTCTTAATCTCGTAATTGATATCATATACCTCGTCGAAGATATTGATAATCTCATAAAGTTTGTCTTTGTTCCATCCGTCCATAATTGTCTGTGTAACAGGTTAGTATAAGAATTTTTGTTAAAATTAATACTATTTTCTCATATGGTAAAATGACACAAAAAAAGTTTTGAACAATTAATTTTGTTTATCTATATTATTATTAAATAAAATATATATTATTATATAAAATTAAAATTTAAACTTAAAGTTAAAATTTAAAATTCAAATTTGATATGATACACAACAATAAAAACTACATATATAAGGTACAAAACAAACAGACAAATGAGACTGCATGGTTTACTAAGAGGAATGCAGCATGCAAACATATGGGTATTCATGGTATCACATTCGATACTATTATAAATAAGAAAAACAGACGTCAATGCGCTGAATGGGACATATCTATTGCTGACGCATCTGAAGTAAAATATAAAGACATTGATAATGTCTAATACTATAAGGATATTGATAACATGTAAATTTGTATAAATTTAAACTTAATTATTTGTATTTATAATAAACCATCTTCGTTGTGAAACGCGGATGGTTTTTTTATATAAAGATATTAAATCATAAATTAAATCATAAATT
>JAZQPG010000180.1:0-7685 GCA_045628365.1 Sodaliphilus sp.
TGATAACCGCTTGATTATCAACCTTTTCTCTCGTGGTCGGGATGACTAGATTCGAACTAGCGTCCCCACGCCCCCCAGACGCGTACTCTATCCGGACTCAGCTACATCCCCATTGCATTATTCAGAGTTTCCCCCGAAAAGCGATGCAAAGTTACTGCTTTTTTTGTTACCACGCAAATATTTTTATAAAAAAATGCGAAAAAAGTGGTGTTTTTTTGTTTTAAACGGTTTTTGGGGGTGCCGATTCGGGGTAAACGGGTGTTGTATCAACTGCATCCGAGTAGATTAGATTGCACCTTAGGCCAGCCAGCTTTTAGTACTCAATATACATACAATCTTGCAGTAATGGCGAGGAAATGTTGTGGGTTTGGCTGAAATGATGTAACTTTGTGTGACTCTAAATAAAACACGATGATGAAGATACTGGAGGTATGTGTTGAGACGATTGAGAGTGTTAAGGCGGCTCGCTGCGGCGGGGCTCAGCGCATCGAACTGTGCGCGGTCCTGAGCGAGGGCGGTGTCACTCCGTCGGCAGGACTGATTGAGGCTGCACGCAGGCTCGGGCCCGAGAAGATGCATGTGCTCGTCAGGGCACGCGGCGGCGACTTTGTGTACACCGATGACGAGGTTGACTGCATGGTGCGCGACATCGAGATGTGCCGCGAGCTGGGCGTTGACGGCGTGGTAGTGGGAGCGCTCACCCCGCAGGGCGACATTGACGTGGAGGCATGCCGCCGCATGGTGGAGGCTGCCCGCGGCATGCAGGTGACGTTTCACCGCGCCTTTGACCGCTGCAACCGTCCGCTGGAGGCCCTGGAGCAGATAATCGAGCTGGGATGCACCCGCCTGCTCACATCGGGTCAGCAGGAGTCGGCCCTGCAGGGCACCGGGCTTATCCGCCAACTGGTGGAACAGGCCGCCGGACGCATCATCATCATGCCGGGCGCCGGCGTTGACGAGAACAAAGCCGCCGGGATCCTTGCCGCCACAGGTGCCACCGAGATCCACGGCTCAATACGCACCGGCCTCACAACCGACCCAATTAAAGTTAAATCACTTATTACGAGTATAAATGAAAAATAGACTTCTTGCCATCGCATCGCTGCTGCTGGCTCTCGCCTTCACAGCACAGGCCCAGGACGCCAAGGCGTGCCTGGACTTCCTCTACAAGTATATGCCCCAGCCCGACAAGGCCGACTACCCCCGTGCTTTCTATGAGGAGAATGTGGCCACGACACTGCGCGCCCGTGCCGAGATGCCCTGGGGCAGTAGCGTCCCCGAGCGCGAGTTCATGCACTTCGTGCTGCCGGTGCGCGTCAACAACGAGCACCTGGACCGCAGCCGCATGGTCTTCTTTGACGAGCTCAAGGACCGCGTGAAGGGTCTGTCGATGAGCGAGGCGGTGCTCGAGGTTAACCACTGGTGCCACGAGAAGGTGACCTATCGTCCCAGCGATGAGCGCACCAGCAGTCCGCTCGCCTCGGTGTGCACCGCCTATGGCCGTTGCGGCGAGGAGAGCACGTTCCTTGTTGCGGCGCTGCGCTCGGTGGGCATCCCCGCGCGCCAGGTCTACACACCGCGCTGGGCCCACACCGACGACAACCACGCCTGGGTCGAGGCCTGGGCCGACGGCAAGTGGCACTTCCTGGGCGCATGCGAGCCCGAGCCGGTGCTAAACCTGGGGTGGTTCAACGCCCCGGCATCGCGCGGCATGCTCATGCACACCAAGGCATTCGGCAACTATGACGGCCCCGAGGAGGTGATGCAGCGCACGCCTTGTTTCACCGAGATTGACGTCACCGCCAATTATGCGCCCATCGCGCGCCGCGAGGTTATCGTCAAGGACCGCAGCGGCAAGCCCGTGGCAGGTGCAACGGTCGAGTTCAAGATATATAACTACGCCGAGTTCTACACCGTTTACAAAAAGACAACCGACGCCCAGGGCAAGACCTACATGCAGGCTGGCAAGGGCGACCTGCTGGCATGGGCCTACAAGGACGGCAACTATGGATTTGCCGTGTGCTCGATGCGCGACAACGGGCTGTGCGCGGTCACGCTTGACCACAACGCTAACGATGCATTCACCGCCAGCGTGAAGATAACCCCGCCCGTGGAGCGCAACAACCTGCCGCCCGTGACCGACGAGCAGCGCCGTGCCAACGACCAGCGCCTGGCTGCCGAGGACTCGATAAGAAATGCCTATGTCGCCACGTTCCCGCAGAGCGACAACACCTTTATACAGAAATCCCGTGGCAACCATGAGTGCATCACGGCATTCCTGGCCAAGGAAGGACTGAACTTCGCTCCCAATGACCTGCTGAGCGTCATCAGCGACAAGGACCTGCGCGACGTCCCGATGGACGTGCTCCTGGACGCCAACAACACTCCCGCCAACAAGGGCTACGCCGCCGACATCTACAACAAGTATGTGCTAAGCCCGCGCGTCGCAGCCGAGCACCTCACGCCTTACAAGGGCTACCTGCTCTCTAAGCTCAGCGCCAGCGACAAGAAGAGGTTTGCCACCGTGGACGGCATCATCGCCTGGGTCAAGAAGAACATCAGCATTGACGAGAAGAGCAATCCGCAGCGCCTGCGCATGACACCCGTGGGCGTATGGGACAGCCGCCTGTGCGACAGCTTCTCGCGCAACATCTTCTTCGTGGCGCTATGCCGCACCATGGGCCATGCCGCGCGCATCGACGCCGTCACCCAGAAGGTGCAGTACCTCGACAAGCGCGGCCAGTGGGTCGACGTGAAGTTTGAGAGCGACAAGACACAGGCAACTCCGGCGACAGGCACCCTCACCGCAACGTATGCCAACGGCGGCAACAACCCCGACCCCAAGTATTACATCCACTTCACTCTGTCTAAGCTCGACAACGGAGCGCCCACGCTGCTCAACTATGAAGAGGAAGACACCTGGGCAAGCACGCTCAAGGACGGCGTGACTCTGGATGAAGGCACCTACCTGCTCACCAGCGGCACACGCATGGCCGACGGCAGCGTGATGGCACGCATGGAAGCGGCAACCGTGAAAGCCGGCAAGACAACCGGCATGACACTTGAGATGCCCGACTGCACCGAGGGCCTCAAGGTGATAGGCAACTTCAATAGCGAGGACCTCTATGACGACGCTCAGGCTGGCACCAAGTCGCTGCTATCGACCACAGGACGCGGCTACTATGTGCTTGGACTCATCGCTCCCAACAACGAGCCCACCAACCACGCCCTGCGCGACATCGCCGCCGTGAAGCCGCAACTCGAAGCACTGGGAGTGCCCATCGTGCTGCTCTTTAAGGACAAAGACGAAATGGGCCGCTTCAACGCCGCCGAATTCCCCGCACTTCCGTCATCGACCCACATGGGCACCGACATCGACGGTAAGATCTATAACGAGTTGTGCAGTGAGATGCACCTGCAGTCCCCCACCCTGCCGGTATTCATCATCGCCGACACCTTCAACCGCGTTGTCTTCATCTCACAGGGCTACACCATAGGCCTGGGCGAAACACTGCTCAAGCACATGACCACTCTGCGCAAAACCAACTGACCCTCACATCTCCCGTCAACCGTGCACCGAAAATTTGTGTATGAGGTTTTTAACAGTTTTATGTAGTAAGAAAAAAAATGTATTAATTTTGCGTGCAAAGAAACAAATAACTTAAAATAAAATATTATGGAATTTTTTGTATTTTTCTTTATAGGACTAGCTATTGGTTCTATCATTTATCTTTCAGTTAAAAATTCTGGTTCAAAAAGCGTAGATAGAGAATTAGCCTATTCTGCGCCTAAATCCAAAGTCATGAATGCAATCACAACTGCGGCAAAACAAGTTGGACTATCAGTTGATAATGTTGATGAAATAGGAGGACGTATTCGCCTAAAGGCAGGAATGTCCCTGACATCATGGGGTGAATATATTAGTATTCAACTCATTGAGAATGACAAATCACAGACAAGAGTTTTAGTAAATTGTGATTCAAAAAGTAATGTGGGCAGCTCTTCTAGAAACAGAAAGCTTGTTGAAAATTTATTAGATGCTGTTTCCAAGAATCTAAGATAAAAATTAGGAACACATAATTAAATTAATGAGAAGGAGTGCGCTGACGCAGTGACCGCGTCAGCCCCTTTTTATTAATAGAAGTGTGGAGTCTTGTAACTTCCCTGCATCAAAAGTAAAATGGGGGCTACACCATCAAAGGGATGGTCAGTCCCTTTGATGGTCATAGCGGCATTGCGCTTACAGCGTGTCGCTTATCCTTGCATTTTGACACACTCTCTTTAGGGGGGCAGTGATTATTACCGGCACAAAGTGATTTACTTTCCGCAACAAGATGACTGGCCGCCCTCGCAGCAACTTCCTTGTTGGCCTTGGCAAGACTCCTTTGCCGAAGTGCAAGGTGTGGCTTCTTTTTCGGTAGCAGTGTACTGTATTTTTTTGAGTGAGTCAATGAATTTTTGCACTGTGGTCTTGTCGGCGTCATAGGTTACCTTTACCGTTTGTGAAGCAACATCAGTTTCGATAGACTTAACCCCCTTGACATATTTCAGGTTCTCCTTGATTCTTGTTTCGCACGAGTTGCAGTGCATGGGAGGGTTAGTTGTGAGCAAAACAGTCTTGATGTCCTTAGCGCTTGCAGCCATTGCCACTAAAGCAAGTACTGCGATTAACATGATTTTTTTCATTTTATTTGAGTATTAAGTGTTTACAATTTTATACGAATACCCACATAGGCCATTGCGCCTTCAATGGGTCCATAAACCAATGTTGGTTCAAAAGAAGAGGACCACGGCATTGCTGCATTGATAATGGGATTCTTTTGTTTGTAGTTAGTGAGGTTTTCCCCACCCACATAGATATCGAAATAGCGGAAAAAACGGGTCACTTGGGCTGTGAGTTGTTCAAACGCTTTGTACGAGCCTAACTCATTGGGCAATCGTCCCCCGCCGTTAAGCTGGACCGTGGCGTCAAACTGCCACAACTCAAGCGGCTGCAACTTGTAAGAAACACTCAGCAACGCTTTGTAGCGCGATGTGAGTGGTTTAGTCATGAGTGTGCCATTATAGGTGCATTTCACGTCATTGTATCTATAAGCGGCAGTAATATCCAGGCCTGCTGCCGGTGCATAGTTGGCATCCACCTGAAACACGTGGCTGTAAGAGTTGCCATGCAGGTCATGGATGATAATCTTAGTGGCATCGGTCTCGTAGTCAACTACTGCCTGATTGTTGAACTTTGTGTAGTAGTACTCGGCGTTCAGCTTAATCGCTCGGTTACCTATGGGAATAATAAAGGCTGCCGAGGCACCGTAATTCCATGCATCTTCTTGACCTAATTTCTGGATTTCAAGCAGCCTGCCACTCGCCAGCAAGTTGTTGTTCTCGGCAAGGGCGTGAACTGTGCGGTATCCTTTTCCTGCCGACAGGCGCGCGCTAAACCAGTCCACCGGCTGGTACTTTAAATGAGCGCGCGGAGTAACAAAGCCTCCGTATAGCGAGCTGTGGTCCCATCGTAAGCCTGCCATTGCAGTAATTTTGCGCCCCAACGAATAAGTATATTGTGCATAAACGCCGGGAGTGGTTTCTTTTTCAATAGCTTTGAGCTGTGGGTTGAGTTCGCCTCCCAGTTGATAGGTTTGGTTCAGGTAGTCATGGTTGATGCTGCCGCCCACGCTGATTGCGTGGTCTCCAAAGGTAGCCTCATACATCAGCTGGGCAAAGGCATTTTTCTCGTCCACGTCATATCCCTTATATCCTGCCATGCCATAGACGGCGTCTTGCTTGTGTAGCGAGCCGTTGGCCATCATGGCGATATTCATCTGATATTCAGGATTGAGAATGAACGCATGCTTCATGTACCCTTCATATCTGTCGGTCTTAATGCCTATTTTGTACAACTGGTGCTCACCGCCGCCGCTATGGGCCACGGTGTGCTCGGTTTGTCCGCTGTTGCGGTCCTCCTTGAGAAACGAAACGCCTGCGTGCATGATATAGCGTTGCGACTTCAGCTTCCATCGGTTGTAGAAGTTGTACTGCGTCACTTGCGGCATGTCGAGGAAGCCGTCCCTGTTGCCGTCATGATTGCCGAAACGGTTTTCATAATGTGCAAGGACATTTGTTGACAGTGTGTTTGACAAGTGGACATTGGCATCGGCATTTGCTTCGATGCGGCTCTGTATGTCGCCGTAAAGATTGACATTAACTTTTTTCTCGTCGTCGGGCTTAAGGTATTCCAGGTCTATCTGGCCGGTTATTGATTCGTAACCGTTCTTGACACTTGCGGCACCCTTCGACACGCTGAGGCTTTTCATCCAGGTCCCAGGAACATAACCCAGGGCAAAAGGTGCTGCTGCGCCCCTGAAGCTGGGCATGTTTTCGGTGAGCATCTGTACATAAGTGCCCGAGAGACCAAGGAGCTTGATTTGTCGGGTTCCCGTTGCTGCGTCGTTATAACTAACGTCAACCGAGGGGTTTGCGGTAAAACTTTCGCCCAGATTACAGCATGCGGCCCTGAACAACTCTTCTTGCCCTATGTGAAGTCCATTGATTGCTCCGGCTACACGGCGTGTGCGTAACCCGCTCGACACAGTAACCTCGTCAAGATTTGCCGAGAGTGCTGTGTCGATAGGCTCTTGATTTTGAGCGTAAACTAATGTACTGTATATTATAATTGCCTGTAAAGCAACAATTAGTCTATTCATAAAAATGTAGTATGCATATTATGATGCAAAAATCGTGCCAATGTCATTCTGTCATTTTTCAAGGCTTTGCGCAATGTCGGCAATGATGTCGTCGATGTGCTCTACGCCTATCGACAAGCGCACTGTAGCGGGTGTGATGTGCTGCTGCTCAAGTTCCTCGGCGCTCATCTGCGAGTGTGTGGTAGTGTAAGGGTGGATGACAAGTGACTTCACGTCGGCAACATTAGCGAGCAATGAGAATATCTTGAGATTGTCGATGAATTTCCACGCTTCTTGCTCACCTCCCTTGACCTCAAAGGTAAAGATGCTGCCACCACCCTGCGGGAAATACTTGTTGTAGAGCTCATGGTCGGGATGATCGGGCAGTGAGGGATGATTGACCTTGGCTACCTTGGGATGATTATTCAAGAATTGCACTACTTTCAGAGCATTCTCAACATGGCGTTCAATGCGCAATGGCAAGGTCTCAGTGCCCTGCAGCAGTACCCATGCGTTAAACGGCGAGATGCAGGCGCCGGTATCGCGCAGAATCACGGCCCTGATGCGGGTAACAAAGGCTGCTTCACCTGCTACATCGGCAAAGACCGCTCCGTGATATGAGGGGTCGGGCTTCGCTATGCTTGGATACTTGTCGGCATTGGTCTTCCAGTCAAACTTTCCGCCATCAACAATGACACCACCCAGCGATGTGCCATGACCGCCAATGAACTTGGTTGCCGAGTGTACAACTATATCGGCTCCATGTTCCAGTGGACGAACGAGAATGGGGGCGAATGTGTTATCAACGATGAACACTATGCCATGGCGATGGGCAACCTGGGCAACTGCTTCAAGGTCGGTTACATCCGAGTTGGGATTTCCGAATGTCTCGGCATACACGACCTTGGTGTTCGGGCGAATTGAGGCTTCCAGGGCATCAAGGTCGTTCACCTTAACGATAGTGTTTGTGATGCCCTGTGTAGCCAGCGTGTGAGTAATGAGGTT
>JAZQPG010000181.1:0-3980 GCA_045628365.1 Sodaliphilus sp.
GTGATGCTCAGGGCCGCAGCACGCCACCCCGAGTACCAGGCGGTCATCGCCTCGGCCCCCTCGGTCGACCCCAAGCTTTACTACAGCATCCTCGACAGCATGGGCTCACAGGCGCTCATGGTCGAGAACGCAACGTGGGACCTCGTGCGCAACGCCCGCGTGGCACTCGTCACCAGCGGTACCGCCACGCTCGAGACCGCAGTGCTGGGCACTCCTCAGGTGGCATGCTACCGCTTTAACGGCAGCAAGTTCATCTACAAGTTCTACCGCCGCCTACTCAAGGTGGACTACGTGACACTGCCCAACCTCATAACCGGCCAACCCATCATCCCCGAGCTGCTGCTACACATGTGCACCGAGGACTCCGTCGACGAACACCTCACCGCACTGCTACAGGACGGCGACCAGCGCACGGCGATGCTCCAGGACTATCAGCGCATGATGGCCCTGCTGGGCACCGACGACTGCACCGCCACCGCCGCCCGCAGCATCATCGCCTCCCTGCGCCCCTGACCCCCAAATTGCCATCAAAGGGACAGTCCCCCTGATGGCAATTTCACACCCTCCACCCACCATCAAAGGGACGGTTCTTTTGATGGCGTTTACACTTAAGAACCTATATCTAAATATTTTACAGACGATGATTTTACCCCAATTATTGCAGTTTCTCGAACAAGAGATCGTTCCGCGATATGACAGCCACGATGCCGGGCATCAGCGCGACCACGCCCTCTACGTGATGAACATGAGCCAGCAGCTGGCCCAGCACTATCCTCAAGTGGACCGCAACATGCTCATCGTGGCGGCTGCCTACCACGACCTGGGCCTGAGCGAGGGCCGCAAACTGCACCACGTGGTGAGCGCACGCATCATCCGCGAGGACGAGCGCCTGCTGCAGTGGTTCACGCCCGACCAAATCGACGTCATAGCCGATGCCGCCGAGGACCACCGCGCCTCGAGCGACCACGAGCCACGCACCATCTACGGCCGCATCATCGCCGAGGCCGACCGCCAGATCGACGGCGACACCATCATTCGCCGCACCATCCAGTACACCCTGGCCCACTATCCCGGGCTCGACGAGGCCAGCCAGTACCAGCGGTTCCTCGACCACATGGCCGAGAAATATGACGAGGGAGGATACCTCAAACTGTGGATCCCCGAGAGTCCCAATGCCCAGCGCCTAGCCCAGTTCAGGCAGCTGCTGCACCAGCCCCAGGCCCTCAAACAGCGCTATGGCGAGATTTACAAGAGGATAACTGAGGATAATAACTGAAGGTATTTCCTTTCGACTTTCAACAAAAATCACTATCTTTGCATTTGAAAATAATATCATAAACCAAAAACTAAATTTGAGATGAAGACATTCAAGTTTTTACTTCCGATGTTGGCTGCATTAATGGCATTGAGTGCATTTGCCGGCAATCCCAAGCGAGAATTCCGTGGTGCATGGATGCACATCATCGGCCAGGGCCAGTATGCCAAGATGACCCCTGCCGAGACCCAGACCTACCTCGTCGAGCAACTCGACCTGTTGCAAAAGGCCGGCTGCAACGCCATCATCTGGCAGATACGCCCACAGGCCGACGCTGCCTACGTGAGCGACCTCGAGCCCTGGAGCCGCTGGCTCACCGGCGAACCCGGCAAGGCCCCCAACCCCGTGTGGGACCCCCTGGAGTTCATGATCAACGAGAGCCACAAGCGCGGCATGGAGCTCCACGCGTGGATCAACCCCTACCGCGTCACCTCGGGCAAGGACGACAAGCCCGCCGAGGGACATATCTACTACAAGCATCCCGAGTGGTTCATCAAGTATAACGACGGCAAGCTCTACTTTGACCCGGGTCTGCCCGAGAGCCGCGCCTTCATCAACAAGGTGGTGGCCGATATCGTCACCCGCTATGACGTGGACGCCATCCACATGGACGACTACTTCTATCCCTATCCCACCGACATGGACTTCCCCGATGACGCATCCTACAGCAAATATGGCGCAGGATGGGACCGCGGTGACTGGCGCCGCAACAACGTGGACCTGCTCATCGAACAGCTGCATCACACCATCAAGGACATCAAGCCCTGGGTGCAGCTGGGCATCAGCCCCTTCGGCATCTGGCGCAACAAGAAGGACGACGTGAACGGCAGCGAGACCAACGGTCTGTCATGCTATGACAAGCTCTATGCCGACTGCCCCCGCTGGACCGCAATGGGATGGGTCGACTACATGGTGCCGCAGCTCTACTGGGAGCTTGAACATCCCCGTGCCAACGACCTCGTGCTTTCACACTGGTGGAATAACCACGCCAACGGCCGCCACATGTACTACGGCCAGAGCGTCAGCAACGTCATGGACCACCGAGACATCGCCGAGGAGAAGGGCGACACCCTCAACCCCACACAGCTCGACCACCGCACACGCATCAACCGCGAACTGCCCAACGTGCAAGGTCCCTGCTGGTGGCCCGCCTACTCTATCACCAAGAATTACAAGGGCGTGATGGACTCGCTCGCTACCACCCACCAGTCCACTCCCGCACTCATCCAACCTTACAAATGGCTTGACGACGTTGCTCCCGCTCCTGTGCAGGACCTCACCATCACCAAGGACAAGAAGGAAGTAACCATCCAGTGGCAGGCACCCGCCGCCACCGACCCCATGCAGCAGGCGGCGCGCTACGTGGTTTACCGCTACAAGCAGGGTGAACAGCTTGACATCGAGGACAGCGCATTCATCTATGCCATCACAGGCACAACCAGCGTCACCATCCCCGTCGACAAGAAAGACAAGACCAAGTGGGCATGGGCAGTGACTGCCGTTGACCGTTGCAACAACGAGTCAACCCCCGCCCTAGTCCAGTAACCGAATTATAGAAACACAGCAGGGGCGTGTCACTTTGTAGCGACACGCCCCTGCTATATCTATAGGCAAACATAAGGCATCGACGTCATCATCGCGTCCTAGTGCGAAGCGGCTCCAACGCCTCGGCAACACTCACCCTCCTGCCCGGGTCGCACAATGCCCCCCTCTGCCCGGCCACGGGCATCGTGTAGGAACGAACATGGTCAGCAATCGATGGAGACAACGTTGTTTCCAGCAGCGGCCTGCGGCCGCTACGGACGACACAGGGGTGTCGTCCCTACATTACTGCCCGTAGCCGGGCAGAAGGGTCGTCAAGACCTCGGAGAGGTCAAGAGGCTCGGAGAGCCTCACTATGCGAAGTAAACTCAAGGGAGTGAGCAGCGGTAAGTGGGCGAAGCCCGTGCCGCGAATAGCGAACCTCCATTAAACCCCATGCGAGCTACCTCGAAGAGGTGCGCCGCATGGGGCTATGACACACCCACCGATAGTGCCTCGGAGAGGAACACCAACGCCAGCCAGGCGAGGCACGACTTCTCCGAGGTCCTCCCGCATGTGGCTGCGTGCCATCGTGTGGTATCACCGTGCGATACCTCCGGCATCGATTTCGTTATGCATTTCCTTACCCACGATGGCACTTCGCTATCGCTGCGTGCCATCGTGGGTTATCAAGGTGCGATGCCTCCGGCATCTCCGCCGTTGTGGGCGCGAGCACTCCCGTGCTCGCCGTGTGCCCACAACCGCTACATGCCCGTATACGGCACTTTATAGGATGGTTTTGTTCTTTTTTTCGTGTAAGGATGCCTTATTCTGAGGCAACACGCACAGCCCGGACGCTTCGCCCGGAGTAACGGTAGTAGTAGCGCCAATCAATGCCACCCGAACAGAAGTGCAGGTGGTAAGCGTAATAGCTGACGCTAGTGCCGAGCGAACTTGACCAATAGTAGCCGTGGGCACCATCGAGGCTGAGGAACGGGGCGTCGCGGTAGCCAGCGGCAGGAAGGAAAATGCTGTTACCGTTGCTCTTGCTCTTCACCTCATAACCGTTGACACCATTTCTTGACTTCCATGTCCAAGTGCAATAACTGCTGTTTCGCAAATCATCCAGCTCCTTTCTTGTGGG
>JAZQPG010000182.1:0-2627 GCA_045628365.1 Sodaliphilus sp.
AGACTGTCCCAGTAAGGAGTGGGAGTGCTGAAAATAACATTGCTCTTAGCCTGAGGACCCACGCCCCAGCCATCAAGAATCATCAATAAAGCTTTCTTTGCCATAGTTCTATTTTGTAGTTTTTATATGTTTTCTATTTCATCCTACAAAGTTACAACAATTTGACGAAAAACGAAAACCGAAACCAAAAACTTTTTCATGAACAACTCTAAACTCCGCCCTCTCAACACTCAACTCTAATCTCAAAACGCGGCTTCGGTGAAGGCTTCCATGATGATGGTGGGGCGGTGGTTTTTGAAGGCGCCTAGGGGGTACTGGCCTTCGAGCTCGGGGGCCCAGTAGAAGACACCGTGACAGTGACCGCCGCAGTCGTTCATCGCGGCATCGATGATTGCTTTAAGTATCACTTTACCTTCTTCGGGCTTTGACACCTCTACGCCGGTCTCCACGACCATGGTTTCTACGCCATATTTCTTGCTGATTCTCTTGATGTTAGCAGGAAAGTCTTTAACGGTTCCTTTATAGTCTACTTCAAGTTTTGAATCAATGTCACAGTAGGGGTAGACGCTCACGCCTACCATGTCGAAACGAGCCTTGTATTTCCTCAGACCGTCAAAGATAAAGTCGTATCGAGCAGGGTCGCACGCGCAGTCGAGGTGGATAATCACCGTGGCGTGGGGGTAAACCTTCTTCACGGCCGCATATCCGGCGTCGGTGAGGCCGGCATACTGTTTCATGTTGTCCTGCGCCTTGCCCATGGGCCACAGGAAGCCGTTGGTGGTCTCGTTGCCCACCTGCACCCATTTCACGTCGATGTCGTGCTGCCTGAGCAGCCGCAGCGTCTCCTCGGTGTGGCGCGCCAGTGCTTTTTTCATTTGCTTGTAGTTCATGGTCTTCCATGCCTCGGGGATGTTCTGCTTGGCAGGGTCGGCCCACCAGTCGCTGTAGTGGAAGTCGATCATGACGGGCATGTCAAGTGCCTTGGCGCGCAAAGCCATCCTGAGCACGTCCTCCTTGTTGCAGAAGCCGCCCTTGGGATTCACCCACACGCGCAGGCGAATGGCATTCATGCCCAGCTCTTTCATCAGCCGGGTGTTCTCGCGGGGCTCGCCGGCAGCGTTATAGAGCTGCACTCCCCTACTCTCCAGCTCGGTAGTGCCGCTGATGTCAGCCCCTAGCCAGAACTTGTCATGTGCTGACAACTGCACTGCCAGCATGGTTAAAATCAATAATAATACCTTCTTCATATAATATCATTTACAGCAACCTCTACCGAGGCTGCATTGTCATTCCTAATCCACTAGCGGCAGGCATTGTTGCCGCCACAGCGGTCATCGTTCTCGCGGGTTCTCACGCGAGCCTCTCAAGAGGCAGTGCTATATCGCAGCCAGTGGTCGCTAGACCGCAGGAGAAGGCACTGGACGGGCATATATCGAAAAAACCGCAGCACACTGCGATAGTGTGCCACGGTTCTATTCGTTTTGTCAAGCTGTTGCTTACGCTTCCTTCTTAACGATACGACGCTCTTTGATGCGAGCCTTCTTACCGGTGAGTTTGCGCAGGTAGTACAGCTTAGCACGACGTACCTTACCGTGCTTGTTGATGACGATGCTGTCGATGAAGGGAGACTCAACGGGGAAGATACGCTCTACACCGATGTTGTCACTGATCTTGCGAACTGTGAAACGCTTCTTAGCGCCTTCGCCAGAGATCTTGATTACAACGCCACGATACTGCTGGATACGCTCCTTGTTACCCTCCTTGATGCGGTAAGCCACTGTGATAGTGTCACCGGGGAAGAATTCGGGAAGTTCCTTACCTGTAGCAAATGCTTGTTCTGCAACTTTAATTAAGTCCATTGTTTTGTTTTGTTTTTATTGTTCTTTGTTCCGTGCAACATTCGCAAGCCACTCGGTCTTCTTGTCCAGAGGTTGCACAAAAGCGGCACAAAGTTACAAAAAAAATCTCATATAGCAATGATTTTCAACATTTTTTTGCTCTTGTGCCCATGCAACCGGGCAAAATGCGGTCAAAAACCGGCTCTGACGCCCTCTTTAATCGCTCAGGTACTGTTTGATGTAAAGTTCGCAGTTAGCAACCAGTTCGTCATACCACTCCTGGCCGAAGCGGTCGATGAGCGGTTGCTTCAGGAACTGGTAGGCGCGGATGCCCTGCTTGCGGCCCAGCACCTCGGCACACTTGCATATCTTCCAGCGGTCATAGTTCACTGCGGTGAACGCGGGGAACTGCTTGATGCGCACGGGGTAAAGGTAGCACGAGATGGGTTTGCGGAAGTCAACCTTGCCCGCCCTATAGGCCTTCTCGATGGCACACGAGCACAGTCCGCCGGGCTCGTAGCAGGTGAACACACAGTTCTTGCCGTCGATGATCTGTGTCACCAGCTCGCCTTCGGGGTCCAGATAGGCCACACCGTTGTCCTTGATTTCCTCCTGTGCGCGGGGCAACAGGTCGTCCCAGATGTCGGGCAAGATTTCTTCTATCTTGCGGCGCTCGTCCTGAGTGAGCGGTGCTCCGGCATCGCCCTCGATGCAACATGCCCCCAGGCAAGTGTCAAGGTCGCAGCAAAAGAATCGCTCTACCAGCTCTAGGCTCACTAATGTCCCTTG
>JAZQPG010000183.1:0-2235 GCA_045628365.1 Sodaliphilus sp.
ACCTCCCACTGTAAGGTAATTACCTTAGTGATGGCCGTAAGGACCTCGTTCACAAATTTGCTGATGCTTTGGGGGGCATTGGACACCAGTATGCGCTAACAGCGCGAAGAGGAAAGTAATTTTATATTTTTTACAACCCGCAGATTTTCCGTGGGAGATGTATTATTGCCCCTAATCAAGAATAAACACGCAATACCATGGCTGAAACAAACGGAATTTGAGCTTGAAGATATAAGTTTATAGAGGAAAGGTAAGCATAATTCTACAAATTAGGCGGCTCTGATTGTCTGAATTTTGAAAAATCTCTTTTTGTCATCTTAAATTAAGTGTTCTGGCCGACCGTTTTTAAAGAAAAATTTATTACCTTTGTAGCGATTCTACAAATACATTAACTATGAAGAAAATACTAATGGCAGTAGCCATGACGGCTACAATCTTTGCCACAGCATGGGCAGCGCCCGTCAAGGTTAGCTCGCCTCAGGGCAAGCTTACAGTGACCTTTGACCTCAACGACGGTGTACCCACCTATGAAGTGGCCTACATGGAAAAACCCGTAATCAAACCTAGCCAGATGGGATTTGACCTCGCCAAGGCAAACCTCCCCGGCTCGTTCGGCAACATGGCCGTCGTGAAGAGCGGTGGCAACCTGTCGCTGCGCACCGGCTTTGAAGTCAAGGAGGTGAAGCACCGCAAGTTCAACGAGACCTGGAAACCCGTGTGGGGCGAGGAAAGCGAGATTGTGAACAACTACAACGAGATGGCCGTTACGCTCACTCAGCCCGAGATGCAGCGCACCATGGTAATCCGCTTCCGTGCCTATGACGACGGCGTGGGATTCCGCTATGAGTTCCCCCAGCAGCAAAATCTCAACTACTTTGTCATCAAGGAAGAGCGCACTCAGTTTGCCATGACAGGCGACCACACCGCGTGGTGGCTGGCAGGCGACTATGACACTCAGGAATATGAATACACCTGCTCGCGCCTGAGCGAGATCAGCAAGCTCTTTGACGGCTCTATATGCGGCAACGCGTCGCAGGAGCAGTTCAGCAAGACCGGCGTGCAGACTTCGCTGCAGATGAAGACCGACGACGGCCTCTACATCAACCTGCACGAGGCAGCGCTGGTCGACTATCCCTGCATGAGCCTCAACCTCGACGAGAAGACCATGACCTTTGAGTCGTGGCTCACCCCCGACGCCATCGGCATGAAGGGCTTCATGCAAGCTCCCTGCCACACCCCCTGGCGCACCATCATGGTGTGTGAAAAAGCCACCGACGTGCTGGCATCGCGCCTCATCCTCAACCTCAACGAGCCCTGTAAGTACAAGGATACTTCATGGATCAAGCCCGTCAAGTACATGGGCGTGTGGTGGGAGATGATCACCGGCAAGGGTTCTTGGGCTTATACCGACGCCCTCCCCTCGGTGCAGCTGGGCCGCACTAACTATAACAAGCTGGCCCCCAGTCCTAAGCACTCGGCCAACACCATCAACGTGAAGCGTTATCTCGACTTCGCCTCTGAGCACGGCTTTGACCAGCTGCTCATCGAGGGATGGAACATCGGCTGGGAAGACTGGGCCAACAACAGCAAGGACTACGTATTTGACTTCGTTACCCCCTATCCCGACTTTGACATCGAGTATCTCAACGAGTATGCCCACAGCAAGGGCATGAAGCTGATGATGCACCACGAGTCATCGTCGAGCGTGCGCAACTATGAGCGCCACATGGAGCAGGCCTACAAGCTCATGGACAAGTATGGCTACAACGCGGTTAAGAGCGGCTATGTGGGCGACATCATCCCCCGCGGCGAGCACCATTACGGACAGTGGTGTGTCAACCACTACCTCTATGCCGTGAAGCAGGCTGCCAAGCACCACATCATGGTCAACGCCCACGAGGCTGTGCGTCCCACCGGCCTGTGCCGCACCTACCCCAACCTCATCGGCAACGAGAGCGCCCGCGGCACTGAGTACCAGGCATTCGGCGGCACCCAGCCCGGCCACACTGCCATCCTGCCCTTCACCCGCCTGCAGGGCGGCCCCATGGACTACACTCCCGGTATCTTCGAGATGGACCTGAGCTATGCGGGCAACTCGTCAAAGGTTCTCTCGACCAGTTGTTCCCGTATTTTACCCTCTTCATTGCCACGGAACAAGACGCCTTGGGGCATTACAACAGCCATACGTCCATTGCCAGTAGCCATCGACTTCACCATGTGCTGAATCCAGGCATA
>JAZQPG010000184.1:0-4491 GCA_045628365.1 Sodaliphilus sp.
CCACCAGAACTCGGCAATACACAGCGGTTTAAGCCCGTGGCGGTAGGCGTGGTGGAGAAGCTTGGGGGCGCAGCACTCGCCGGTGCCGCCGGGGGGCAGTTTGCCCTCGGCACGCAGGAAAATGTCGGTAAGGTCGCTGGTGTTGCCCAGGGCATTCTCGACCACAAAGAGTTGGAAGATGCGCTGTTGCAGCGCCTCGCTCATAGCCTTGCGCTTGGCCTTGAGGTCAAGGATCTCTTGCTCGCTGGCTGCAACCGCAGCCCGGTACTCGTCCACCTGGGTGTCCACCCGCTGGCGCAGGCGTTTGAGTTCAGCCTTCATGAATCGGCTTTCGTTGAGCATCTGCTCGTGTTGGGCGGTAGTGATGTTACCCGCCAGGCGTGCGGCGTCGCGTCGTTCCTTGGCACGTGCCATCTCGGCCTTGAAACTGTCAATGGTCATCTTGCCCCGCGACGTGGCGTCGGCCAGTTGCTCGCGCAGTTTTACAAGCGACGGAGCCTTGGCCATGGCGTCAATCGTGTGATTGATAGCCGTGATCCTCGCTTCGCCTTGCTTGAACTCGCCCTGCGGGTCGAGCAGGTCATAGACGGCGGGGACAAAATAAGGGTGGTCGTTGCTGCCAGCCAGTATGCCCGAGAACGCCGCCAGAAACTGCGGCCGGTCACATCCAGGAACCTGCACTACAAGCACCCCCAGCATCTTGCCTCGCGCTAGCTCATCGGCCCATTCGGGGCGCGACGCGACATAGCTCTGCACCTGCCGCGCCGCCTCGATGCAAAGCGGGTGGGGCGTGTAGTGAAAAGGGAATGTGAACTGCCGCGGCAGCTCCATTCCCTTGGTTTCTATGTCAAAGTCGTGCAAGCGAGACATTGTTAGATAAGAGACAAGAGATAAGAGACAAGAGATAAGAGGGTAGAGATGAGAGAACTCGAATTATCGATACCTCGACACCTCAAGAAATAAGCTAACCCATTAACCTTTTAACCCTTTACTACAACCTTTTACTTCTTCTTGATGAAGTGGCGGTGAATGATGGGCATAATCTTGTTAAGCACCACAGTGGGGTTGTTGCAACCGCTGCATATCATCACGATACCATACTTCTTGTCAGGGTTAAAGAACATCGCGCTGCGCAGTCCGTAGGCACCGCCAGTGTGGCCCACCAGCACGTCGCCAGGAGTATATTCATCGGTCTGCTCGAGCGCCAGGCCATAGTGGTAGCCGGGAGTGTGGTCCACCTGCATCAGCCTTGAACTCTCCTCCTTGAGGATACGTGTGCTGGCAAGCGGAGACTTGCCGTAGTTCATGTGCATGAGCATGTACTTGGCCAGGTTGCGGGCACTGATCTTCATGCCGCCGGCAGGCGAGAACGTCACGCTGCTCTCGGTGAGCTTGTAACCGTTTATCACGTCGGGACCGATGGGGCGGTAAGCATTCTGCTCCAAATACTTAGATCCGTCCCACGAGTACAGCTTGGCAATCTTGCTGGCGGGGATGTCGTTGATGTTAAAGCTAGCGCTGATCCCCAGCGGTTTAACGATGTGCTTGGCAACATACTGGTCAAAGCGCTCACCGCTCAGTCGCTCAATGATAGAGCCCAGCAGCGAGAAGTTAAGATTACAGTACTCATATTTTGTGCCAGGCTTGTAGTCGTTATACGCCTTAGTGTAGTTCTCATTCTTACCCGGGGTGATACAGTCGAGGCTCTCCCAGTAGCCCTCACTGTCGTTGAGACTGCTGGTGTGGTCCAGGAGCATCTCCACCGTGATGGGTACATCGGGGAACTTAGGGTTACGCACCTTAAAGTTGAGCACATCGTTGACATCAGTGTCCAGCATCACCTTTCCCTGCTCAACAAGCTGCATGATAGACACCGCCGAGAACGACTTAGAGATCGAAGCGATGCGGAAGTAAGTGCTGTTAGTCACCGGGACCTTAGACTCAAGGTCCTGCACGCCATAGCTGTTATTAAACACAATCTGGTTATTCTTCACCACGGCGATGCTCAGGCCCACCACGTTGAGGCTGTCCATCATCTGCCTCAGTTCAGTATTGAACGCCGTGCGGCGCGGACTATTGGCGCGCTTAGGTTTAGCCTGTGCTGTGAACGCCACAGCCACCACAGCCAAACACAGAAAAAGAGAGGTTAATTTCTTCATATTGATCCAATATTAGTTTCCACCCACAAAGTTAATAGAAAATCCCCAACCCTGCAAGTCCGCTCCCACATATCTACAACAAAGAAGCGCCTGAACCACCAACAAAGAAGCGCCTGAACCCACGTTCAAGCGCCAAAATGCGGAGAGGACAAGATTCTCCTTGCAACATAATTCCGAAAACCGGTATTGAATATCAGATATTTACGTTTTTCTCTTACTTAAAATTACTCACTTTTTGGGGTTCTATCGTCCGAAATTCGTCCGAGGACAATGGCATCTAAGTGCTTCTTTAAGAAATCCTTATCCCCTTCCAATTCTCGTATTCTTAATTCCTTTTCTTTGATTTTGTCCTTGAGGCTTTGAATCTGGTCCTCGAGCTCTGCAATCTTACTGCTACATGCAGCCTCTACCTGTGCCTCGACATACTTGTTCTGTCCTTCCTTGAATGTCACTTTTCCGTCCAGTGACTTCTGGACATCGCACTTCCTTACGAAGAGGTCATCAATCGGAATCTCCAGAAAATCAGCGATTGCCTCGATTCTTTGAGCCGTCGGATTTATACCCACAACTTTCGTGAGGGAGAAGTTGCGGGAACTCAAACCAAGGGCCTCAATGAGCTCGGTTGCAGTCTTCCCTCGCTCCTTGAGCAGGTCTTTTACATACAGGTTATTAAACATCGAAAATTTGTGTTATATCAATAAAACTCCGAAATAATCGTAAATATAATTACGATATTCAAAAATATTTTGTATCTTTGTCGCAAAATTAAGTCTAATTATTGAGACTTGCAAAATATTCAGTAAAAATTTTTCAACATGGGATGCGATTTTAACATCAATATTTTCTATGCTTCAATGCCTAGAAAGAGCAGAGGAGCCTTCAGGGAATTCGTCTGCAAAAAGTGCGGCTGGTCTTATCCTTTATTCTATTATAAGATGAGCAGAAAGGCATTTTCCAATGCAGAGGAGTTTTACCTCAGGACTATTGTTCTTGAATACAAGAATGCCCAAACAGCATCGTTGAGATGATTAGCCAGTCTACTATCATACAAGTTGTGGACAGGTCCAACCTTTTGGATATAGTCCAGGAAACAGTGAGCCTCAAAAGGGTCGGCAAGGAATATGTCGGCTGCTGTCCGTTCCATAACGAGAAAACCGGCTCCTTCCATGTTGATGCCGCAAAGAACATGTGGTATTGCCATGGAGCCTGCCATGATGGTGGCGGAGTCATTGACTATGTCATGAGAATCATGAATTGCTCGTTTGTGGATGCTGTAAAGGAACTGGCAAGGCGTTGCGGTGTAGCCATTGAGGAAGAGAATGACAAGAAATCAGCCGAAGAGATTCGTGAAATGCAGCATCACGAGTCTTTGCTTATCGTCCTGTCGGAAGCTCAGAGGTTCTATGCTGACTCGTTCTGCAAGTCGAAAACGAAAGAAGCAGAGGAGGCTCGTGCATACGCTTCACGCCGTTGGGGTGAAGAGTTCTGCTATAAATATGGCATAGGCTATGCCGATGAATCATGGGACAGCCTTATCAAATACGCGGATCATATAGGAATAGGGATTACATTGCTCGATGAATTGGGCCTGGTGTCTTATTCCGACAAATCCAAGTCGCATTATGACTTCTTCCGTGGACGCATCATGATACCTATCCGAGACAACATGCAGCGAGTGATAGGATTCACTGCAAGAGACATCAGCGGCAAGAAAGTGGACGGGCAGCCTATGGCGAAGTACCTCAATTCAAAGGAGTCGAGCATTTATAAAAAAGGCAGGTCAGTTTTCGGAATTGATGTCGCTACGAGAGCGGCATCCCGGGAAGATAAGTTCTACTGCGTGGAAGGTGCTCCTGACGTATTGCGCCTGCAGACCGTTGATGCCCTTAATGCCGTCGCTCCGCTTGGCGGCAACTGGACGGAAGAGCAGTTCAGGATATTGAAGAAATACTCTCAGAACCTTTGCTTCATTCCCGATTCAGACCCGGTCAAAGACGGGGAACAGTTCGGCGCTGGCGTGAAGACGGTGTTGAAATACGGTATTGTCGCGATGAATATGGGGTTCTCTGTAAGCGTCAAGGAGATTCCGTTTACTGAGCACGGACACAAGAACGACCCCGACTCGTACATCAAGTGCCGCGCAGACCTTGACGACTTGAATGAAAAAGACTTTGTCATCTGGTATGCAGAAAAGCACTTTGCCCATAAGACGACATCGGAGGAAAAGTCCGCTATCGTCAATACAATCTCTGACCTGATTGCTAAAGTCGATGACAGCGTCAAGGAGTCAATGACCATAGAAGCACTTGCAAAATGCACCGGCTCAAAGTCA